>QNCW01000107.1 GCA_003645885.1 Candidatus Latescibacterota bacterium
CAGTCTCTTCAACTTCCTCACCAATTGTTTCACCGCTTCGCCATAGTCCACCACGGTCTCGGGAGGGAGCCAGTTCTCGTAGAAGTTCTGATGTAGCTCCCCGGCAAGTCCGAACAGCCTCGGGAGCTCCGGGTCGTTAAGCTCCTGCTTCAGCCTCGCCACGAACCTGTGCAGGTCCCCGTGGGACCTGATCTCAGTTTTCCTATTCGCAGCCACAGCCTTAACGATTTCGGCCGCAGCACCCCAGAACTTCTCCGAGGCCTGGACATAATCTCCCTTACCGATTAAATCCTCAGCTTCCCTTAAGTATTTGTTGTTCAACTGGAGGTAGTTTTTTGTCCCATCTTCCATCCTCAAGCCTCCGCAGCATCTCCCTTCGCTGCCCAGGCCGTCCCCTGGCGAAGCATCTTCTTAAAATTCTCGTCCCGGCAGGACTCGGGACAGTGGCCGAGGGCTATGTAGCAGACCCTACCCTCCCCCCAGGGCTTGACCCATGCCACCGGCATGGCGCATCCCTTCCAAAGGGCTGAGGCCAAGACGTGCACCCTCGGGTCGTAGTCCAATATGTACTGCTCGTCCTCGACGAAGAACTCCTCCGGCAGGCCCCTCATCACAGGATGTTCGGGGTCGGCCACGCTCACCTGGTACCTGCGGAAGTGGGGATGCGTCACGAAGTATCCTCCCACCATGGCCCTGTATTCGGGGCAGTTCCTGAAGGAGTCCGCAGCGGAGTGCACCCCCACATACCCCCTCCCGGATGCCACGAAGTTCAGAAGTCCGTTCTTCTGGGAGTCCGATATCTCCCCCACGGTGTAGAAGAAGACGATGACCTCGTAAGGATCGAGCTTAGGGGCCTCCAAGGCCGAGAGGTCGTCCTCGACGTGGGTTATCTCGAACCTCCCGTCCTCGGAGAGGGCCTCGTAGAGCTCCCTTCCCACGCCCTTGTAGTCGTGTATCTCACCACCTGTGAACAACAAGGTCCTGATCTTATCCATAGTCCTCTCCCCTGTCCAGGTTAAATCTACGCTTCACGACCTCCCATATGCGCTCCGCTACCTCGTCCTCGGCGCATGTGCCGTCCACCACCGTGAACCTTCCCGGTTCTGCCCGGGCCAGCTTCAAGTACCCCTCCCTCACCTTCCTCAGGAAGTCCAGCCTCTCGAACCTGTCCCCCGAAGCCTTCCTTCCGATGGCCACCTCCGGGGGAACGTCCATGAGCACCGTTATGTCAGGTGTAAGCCCCGACGTGGCGATCCCGTTGAGGGTGCGGATGAGCTCGGTGTCCATCCCCCTGCCGTATCCCTGGTAAGCTAAGGTGGAATCCGCGTATCGGTCGCATACCACGACCTTTCCTTCAGAGAGGGCAGGAAGGACGACGGTGCGCACATGTTGAGCCCTGTCCGCCAGGAAGAGGAATAGCTCGGCCAAGGGTGCCAGTTCATCGCCGTGAAGGAGGAAGTTCCTGAAGGACCCCGTAGGTTCCTCCGTGAGGAGTACCGGGACCCCTGCCTCCTCGAGCCTACGGGCCAGGATCCTAGCTTGGGTAGTCTTCCCGCTTCCGTCCACTCCTTCGAAGGTTATGAAGGTCCTCCTCAGGCCTTCTTCTCCTTTTTCTTCTCCTTGCCCTTATGTCCATACTTCCTTATGAACTCCTCTACCATCTGCCTGGCCTCGGGGTCGCTGTACTGCTTCGGAGGCGTCTTCATGAAGTACGCCGAAGGTGCCTCTATCGCACCCTTCAGACCGTTGTCCAAGGCGAGCTTACAACATCTTATCGCATCTATCATAACCCCCGCCGAGTTCGGGGAGTCCCAGACCTCGAGCTTGAGTTCGAGGTTCAAAGGTACGTCCCCGAACGTCCTCCCCTCCATCCTCAGGTAGCACCACTTGCGGTCCTTGAGCCAGGGTATGTAGTCGCTCGGACCTATGTACACATTTTCCGGAGGAAGTTCGTAGTCCAGTATGGAGGTCACGGCGTTGGTCTTGGAGACCTTCTTGGATTCGAGCCTCTCCCTCTCGAGCATGTTCAGGAAGTCGGTGTTCCCTCCCACATTTAGCTGACTCGTGCGTTCGAGCCTCACCCCCCTCTGGCGGAAGAGCCAGGTGAGCATCCTGTGGACTATCGTGGCTCCCACCTGGGACTTTATGTCGTCCCCTATTACGGGAACTCCTGCCTCCTCGAACCTCCTGTGCCAATAGTCGGTCTGGTACCAGTTCCCCTTGCTGTCCCTGGTCCATCCCGAGGCTATGAAGACCGGTATGCCGTTGACGAAGCCGCATCCGGCCTTGAGCACCTGCTCGACGTACCACTTTGTCGCCTCCTCGCTCCCCACAGGGAGGAAGTTCACCACGACATCGGTCTTGGTATCCTTAAGTATCGCCACGACGTCGTCGGTGGAACCGGGGGCCTTCTCTATTATCTGGGATAGGTACTTCCCGAGGCCGTCGTGGGTCATACCCCTGTACACGGGGACGCCGAGGTGGGGGACTTCAGTGAACTTGTAAGTGTTGTTCGGAGGGGCGAAGATCGCTTCGGAGAGGTCCTTTCCGACCTTGTTCTTATCTATATCGAATGCAGCGGAGAACTCTATGTCCCCCACATGGTAACCTCCGAGGTTCACATGCATAAGTCCAGGTATGAACTCGTCCTCCCTGGCCTCCCTGTAATAGTGTACCCCCTGCACGAGCGCCGATGCGCAGTTTCCAACGCCTATTATCGCCACTCTGACCTTCCCCATATTGTCCCTCCTCTCTATTGATGTCGCCGTCCAGGCCTATCGTCCCTCGTTCAGCTCCAGCCTGTGCGTGCGCTTCCACACGTGCCAGAGCCTCTCGCCCACGGTGAAGTTGGCCAGGACCGCTATGAGCCACACCGCAGCTGCCAGGCCCTTGGGACCTATGAAGGCGCCCGCTGCTATGGTTATCACCCTTTCGGGCCTCTGCATGAGCCCTACGGTGCACTCCTCCCCAAGACCCTCGGCTCTCGCCCTCACGTAGCTCACCATGAGGGACCCTGCGAGGGTGAAGAAGAGGGCCATGCTCGTCCAGAGCCACCCGTGGCTGATGAAGTACCAAAGTATCCCGAAGGCGACGAATATCTCGGAATACCTGTCCATCGTGGAATCCAAGAGGGCACCGAACTTGCTCCCCCTCCTCCCCATCCGGGCTACCTCTCCGTCCAGGACATCGCAGAGGCCGGCCAGAAGCACGGTCGCCCCGGCTAAGGCCAACCTCCCCCGGGCGAACATGACGGCCGCCACCACGCTCCCCACGACCCCCATGGCCGTTATGAGGTCAGGGTGCACCCTCACCCTGACGAGGAGCCACGTTATGGGCCTTAACATCTTGGCGAACCCCGACTTAAACAACGCACCTAGCATCTTTCTCCTCCAAGTTTAGTCGCCCTTTCCAGCTCCCTCCACCACGAGCACCAGCTCCCCCTTAGGGGGACGGAGGCGACAGGACTCCAGAAGCTCCCCTATCCTCCCCCTCCTCGTCTCCTCGTGTTTCTTGGTGAGCTCCCTCGAAAGCGAGGCCCTCCTGTCCCCGAGGACCTCGAGGATATCCTTCAGCGTTTCCGAGATGCGGTGGGGGGACTCGTAGAATATCATGGTCCTGGTCTCCCCCTTCAGTTCCTCCAACCGCTTCCTCCTCCGGGAGGCCCTGTGGGGGAGGAAACCTTCGAAGGTGAACCTGTCCGTGGGAAGACCGGAGACCACCAAGGCGGCCACGAAGGCTGTTGGTCCAGGGACCGGTACCACCTCTATCCCCTCCTCCACCGCCCTCACCACCAAGTAATAGGCCGGATCGGAGATCCCCGGAGTGCCCGCGTCCGAGACCAGGGCCACGTCCTCCCCCCTCAGAAGGCGGGATATCAGCTCCGGAGTCCTCTTCTCCTTGTTAAAATCGTGGTAGCTGACCATGGGCTTTCTCAGCCCTAAGTGGGCCAAAAGCCTCCCGGTCCTACGGGTGTCCTCCGCGGCCACGAGGTCCACCTCCCCGAGCACCCTCTTTGCCCTCAGGGTTATGTCCTCCAAGTTCCCTATCGGGGTGCTGACTATGAAGAGCCTTCCCTTCATCCTAAAATATAGGGCAACGGAGGAGGGAGGGCAAGGGGAATCTAAAGCTCCACCATAACCTTCACCACGCCGTCCCTGTAACCCGACGCCACTTCGAACGCCCTTTTTACCTCCTCCAGCGGGAACCTATGTGTAACTGGGGACTTTAAGTCCAAGAGCCCCTTCTTCGTCATACTTATGGCCCTGGGATAGGCATGCTTGGCCCTCCTCACCATCTTGATCGTGAGTCCCTTCCTCCTCGATGAGGAGGCCCTGAAGGAGACTACATCCTCCCCCGAGGGTATACCTATGAGCACCAAGGTGCCCCCGGGAGTCAGGGCCTCGACGGCCTGTTCCGTCGTCCCGTGGACCCATGCGGCCTCGAAGGCCACGTCCACCCCCCTCCCACCTGTCGTCCCCTTTATCCTCCCCACGGGGTCCTCCTCGTCAGCCTTGACCACCTCGTCCGCTCCGAACATCCTTGCCATCTCCAAGCGGGAGGCAAGAAGGTCGGTCGCCACCGTCCACGACGCCCCGCAGAGGCGGACGAGTTGGACGACCAGAAGTCCTATCGTCCCCGCACCGAACACGGCCACCGTCTGCCCCGGCCTCAGGTGGGCCAGGTCCACGGCATGTAGGGCCACCCCCAAAGGCTCCAACATAGCACCGTCCTCGTAGGTCAACCCCTCGGGGAGCTTGAAGAGGGCGTCCGCAGGATGGGCCAGATACTCCCTCAGGGCCCCGTCCGTGGGCGGCGTTCCGAAGAAGCGTACCTCCGGACAGAGGTTGGGGTTCCCCCTCCTACACCACTCGCACCTCCCGCAGGGGACCGCAGGGTCTATCGCCACCCTGTCCCCCGGCCTCAGACCTTCGACCCCTTCTCCTACTTCCTCCACGACCCCTGCGGCCTCGTGCCCCGGGACCAGAGGTTCGGATACGGCAGTCTCCCCTATCCTTCCCTCCTCGAAGTAATGGAGGTCCGAGCCGCATATCCCGCAGGCCAGGACCCTCACCAACGCTTCGCCCGGGCCTGGGGTGGGCTTCGGAACTTCATCTATCCTTATCTTCCTCGGCCCGTACAGCCTCGCCGCCTTCATGCTCCCTCCATGCGGCATTCCTCTCCTCATCTATCCTGAAGTCCTCGAAGACCGAGGGGGCCTTCTCCTTCAAGATCTTGAGTATCTCGAGGCATATCTTCCTTATCTCCCACTGGGCGGACGGATGGCACCTGAGGGAGAATATATGCCTCCACTCCCTGAAGTTGGCGGATACAACTATCTCGCTCGTCGTGGCGTTGGGAAGCACGAACCTGGCGTCCTGCTTTGGGACCCCAAGCTCCCTGAGCTTCCTGTACGCCTCCCTCGCCACCTCCATCGCTTCACCGAACACCTTCAGGGCCTCGGGGTTCCCCTGGACCGAGGGCGGGGTCACATACTCGAACCCCGCCTCGTCCACATAGCGCTGGCTCTCCTGAGTGTAGGATGCGAGCCTGTGCCTCACGAGCTGGTGTGTGAAGGCCCTCGAACCTCCCCTTATCCTGAAGGTTGCGTATGCGTGCTCTAAGACGCTTTCGTGCCCGGAGCGGATGAGCTTGCGGATGAGGGCGGGAGCCGAACCCTCCCCCATCCTGTGGAAGGACTTGTAGCTCGTCCTCGCCGCAAGCTCTATGACCCGTTCAGGGTCGGGCGTCATGGCCAGAAGCTCAACTTGAACCGACACGGTAGTGCCTCCTCTCCCGAAACTCGCTTTGCTTGCCGTCGTTCCACTGTCTTACCGGCCTGAGATATCCTACCACCCTGCTGTATACTTCTGTCTCCTCCCCGCACTTGGGGCAACGGGGATGCTCCCCCGGGATGTAGCCGTGGGCGGGACATATCGAGAACGTCGGGGTTATGGTGTAGTACGGGATGTGGAAGTTCTCGGCTATCCTCCTCACGAGGAGCTTCACAGCCTTGGAGGTCAACCTCTCGCCCACGAACCCGTGGAGCACCGTGCCACCTGTGTACAGGACCTGGAGCCCGTCCTGGTGCTTGAGGGCCTCGTACAGGTCGTCGGTGGCGTAGACCGGAAGGTGGGTGGAGTTGGTGTAGTAGGGCTCTCCGTCCCCACCGGCCGTGATTATGTCGGGGAAGCGTGCCTTATCCAGCCTTGCGAGCCTGTAGGTGGCACCTTCCGCTGGCGTGGCCTCGAGGTTGTAGAGGTTGTCGGTCTCCTGCTGGTACTGGTAGAGCCTATCCCTCATGAACTTCAGCACCTTCACTGCGAACTCGTATCCTTCGGGGTCGGCTATGTCCTTGCCCATGAAGTTGAGGAGGGCCTCGTTCATGCCTATGAGGCCTATGGTGGAGAAGTGGTTGTCCCAGTACCTGCCTGTGGAGGCCTTCACACCCTCGAGGTACACCCTAGCGTATGGATACAGCCCCTCCTCCGTGAACCTCTCCACGACCTTGCGCTTTATCTCCAAGGAGACCTTGGCTATGTCCATGAGCCTCCCGAGCCTTTCGAAGAACTCTTCCTCGCTCTGGGAGAGGTAACCTATCCTGGGCAGGTTTATGGTCACCACACCTATGGAGCCGGTGAGGGGATTGGCGGCGAAGAGGCCTCCCCCCCTCTTTTTGACCTCCCTCCGGTCTATCCTGAGCCTGCAGCAGTTGTGGGTGACCGTGCCGAGGGAATGGACGAAGAGATGCTCCCTTTCGAGCTCCACGTCGTAGAAGGGTTCGGGCTCGGGGAGGGTTACTTCTTCTATCTTCGAAATTCTAGTAACGTAAACGTCGGCGATGCGACGGCTCTCCTCGGTGTGGGCGTTGTACTTATCCAAGGTAAGAAGTCCGACCATCCTCCCCTTGTTCAACCCCGGGACGGCATAGGTCGACCTCGCCATCCATCCCGGCACGAGCTCGTGCAGCAGCGGGGAGGAGGATGAGGTTTCCCTGTGCTGGATATACACCACCTGACTGCTTTCCAGCCTGCGGTATGTGGTCGGCCTTCCGATCAGTCCGTACAGGAGGACGAGGTCCCTGGACAGTTCCTCGTCGGCTATGTGCACCTCCTGATACCTTCCGTAGCCGTCGCCCTTGAAGAAGTAGTCCAGGAAGGCCTCGATGACGCTCGGGGGGGAGTTGAAGAGGGCCTCGGGAAGGCGTCCGTACTTTCGGAATCCAGCACGGTAGAGCTTGCGGGCCAGGTCGGTGTTGTATACGTAGAGGTAGTAGGTGTTATATCTCGGGTCCTGTTTCTCCTTAACCGTGACGCCGAACCTCCTCTCCAGCAGCTCCCTTATCTCTTCTATCTCCCGGCTGTCCGAATTGAAAGAGAATTGCAGTCCTCGAGGGTTATGGTCATCCCTGAAGAGGTAGTTCCCGTCTGCAGTGAAGTATCCCAAGATCTTGGCAAGGTCCTCGTCGAGTACGAGGCCGTCCAAGTCCCGGTAGCCGTTCGGCAGGATGTCGGAGGACCTCTTCATGCTGAGGACGTAGTGTCCCACCTTCGCATCTTTGGCCAACATCTGTACGAGGCCGTCGGGGGTCAGGACGGCCAACACGTGGTTAGGGGATACCCTGATGACCTTGCCGTCCTCTGTGGTTATCTTCAGGTATCTGTCCTCCATGACCCTCAGGACCCGCCTTACGGGGATCCACTCCGTGCGGTAGCTCGAGCCGTTCAGGCCCAGAACTTCTATATCTTGATTTACCTCTGCCCATCCTTCGTCGTCGAATTCCGCCCCTAGGCCCTCGACGAATTCCCCTATGGTAAGCCGCTGTATGCGGCCGTGCCTCCGGATCAATATCTCCTCGTCCCGATATAAGCACATGCTCATGGCGTCCTCGGGCTTCATGTCGCTGTTTATGAAGTTGGCGAAGTAGGGGATGCCGTACTTGGCGGTCATCTCGAATACGAGGTCGAGGACCGGGTTGTCCCAGTTGAAGTCCTTGGAGATGTTGTAGGTGGGGATGGGGAAGGTGAAGGGCCTCTCCTGGGCGTCCCCTTCTATCATGACCTCCGCAAAGGCCCTGTTGAGCATGTCCATCTCTTCCTGGAACTCTCCGTAGGTCTCGTCCTTAAGCTCCCCTCCCACCACGACGGCCTCGTCCTTGAGGGTGGGAGGTGGGACGAGGTCGAGGGTTATG
>QNCW01000108.1 GCA_003645885.1 Candidatus Latescibacterota bacterium
AACCGTGATAGTGGACTACAACCACGCCCAGATAGATGGCCGCCTTGAGGATGTCATGCCCCAGAACATAAAAGGAGGGTACAGGGCCGACGGATGGAAGGTTTTGGAGGCGGACGGCCACGATTTCGGGTCCATATACCAGGCCCTGAGGGAGGCCGTGAGCACCCACGATGCCCCTGTGGTCATCTTGGCCGAGACCACCATAGGCAAGGGGGTCTCCTTTATGGAGGGGGACGTGGCCTTCCACGGGAAGGCCCTCACCTTGGAGCAGTACAGGAGGGCAATGGAGGAGCTCGGACTCGAGGACGACCTGGACAGGTACAGGAGGATGAGGGAGGAATTCCGTCCCTCGGGCCAGGTCCACCTTCCCCTTCCGAAGCTGGACCTGAAGGTCGGAAGGCCCAGGACCTACGACCCTGAGGCCGACACCGACAACCGCTCGGCCTTCGGGAGGGCCCTTTTGGACATAGCGGATGCGAACCCCTCCCTACCCATGGCGGTCCTGGACTGCGACCTGGCCCCGTCCGTGAGGACGGAATGGCTCGCCGAGAAACATCCCGGAAGGTTCTTCGAGGCTGGGGTCCAGGAGCACAGCACGGCCATAATAGCCGGAGCGCTTTCGGTGAACGAGGTGCTGACGTTCTTTGCCGACTTCGGCGTTTTCGGGGTGGACGAGACCTTCAACCAGCACAGGCTCAGCGACATAAACGGAACGAACCTCAAGCTCGTCTGCACCCATTTAGGGTTAGATGTGGGCGAGGACGGCAAGACCCACCAGTGCACCGACTACCTCGGTGTACTTCGCAACCTCTTCGGATTCAAAATAATAATCCCTGCGGACCCCAACCAGACCGACAGGGCCGTCCGTTACGTAGCCCGCACCCCCGGCAACTTCCTCGTGGGGATGGGTAGGTCCAAGACGCCCGTAATAACCGACGAGGAGGGAAGGCCCCTCTTCGGGGAGGGGTACGAGTTCGAATACGGAAGGGTGGACCTCGTGAGGGAAGGAGAGGACGGAGCCGTGCTCACTATGGGTCCCATGGTGTACCGTGCGGTCAAAGCCTGGGAGATGCTGAAGCAAAGGGGGGTCGAGGTTAAGATATTGAACGTCCCCTGTCCGGTGGACCTCGACAGGGATGCCCTTAAAGAGGCGGCCGGCACGGGGCTCGTGGTCACATACGAGGACCACCACATAGACACCGGACTTGGAGCGAGCGTGGCCCTGGCGCTTGCCGAGGAGGGGCTCTCCCCGAAGTTCGTCAGGATGGGCATAAGAAGCTACGGGGGCTCGGGAAAGCCCGACGAACTCTTCTCCTCCCAGGGCCTTTCTCCCGAGGACCTCGTGCGGGTCGTGCTGGAGTCCCTCGAACTTCGACGACCCTATTGACAGAGCTTCCTTTCTTCTGTATATTTGAAACTCCTGAAGGTGCGCCCATAGCTCAACTCGGCAGAGCAGCGGACTCTTAATCCGTTGGTTCCAGGTTCGAGTCCTGGTGGGCGCACCATATTTTACACAGGCGAGAGGAGGGAGAGATGGCCGACCTTCAGGGCATAGCGGAGAACGTGATCAAAGGTAACGCTCCGGAGGTGGAAAGGCTCGTCAGGGAGGCGATAGACGAGGGGGTGGGCGCGGCCGAAATCCTGAACCAGGGCCTGGTGGCAGGGATGAACGTGGTAGGGGACAAGTTTAAGAAGAACGAATTTTATGTTCCGGAAGTCCTTATAGCTGCGAGGGCGATGAAGGCCGGGATGGCCCTCTTAAGACCACTTCTCGCCGATACGGGAGTTAAGCCGGTGGCCAAGTTCCTCATAGGCACGGTCAAGGGCGACCTCCACGACATAGGCAAGAACCTCGTGGCCATGATGATGGAGGGTGCCGGGTTTCAGGTGATAGACCTCGGGATAGACGTCCCGCCCGAGAAGTTCGTGGAGGTTATAAAGGCCGAATCTCCAGAGCTTGTCGGGATGTCCGCCCTCCTGACCACCACGATGATATCCATGAAGGACACCATAGAGGCCCTGGACAGGGCTGGGGTGAGGGACAAGGTCAAGGTTATGGTAGGTGGGGCGCCCGTGACCCAGGACTACGCCGACGAGATAGGGGCGGACGGGTACGCCCCTGATGCAGCGTCCGCTGTGGACAAGGCGAAGGAACTTTTGGGATTGTAAACGGATGCGGAAGAGGGGGCCTGCTCGGCCCCCTTAATTTATGCCTCAAGGTACCTTGACAGGGAGGGACGAAAGGGATAAATTCTCCCCAGGAGGGGGAGGTAAATGGACAAGATAGTCATACACGGAGCCAGGGAGCACAACCTCAAGAACATAAGCTTGGAGATCCCTAGGAACAAACTCGTGGTGATAACCGGCATCTCCGGCTCCGGCAAGTCCTCCCTGGCCTTCGACACTATCTACGCCGAGGGGCAGAGGAGGTACGTAGAGTCCCTTTCCGCCTACGCCCGCCAGTTCCTGAAGCTTATGGAGAAGCCCGATGTAGACTACATAGAGGGCCTCTCCCCCGCCGTATCCATAGAGCAGCGCACCGCAGGCCATAACCCCCGCTCCACCGTGGCCACCACCACCGAGATATACGACTACCTTCGCCTCCTCTTCGCAAGGGTGGGCGTCCCCCACTGTCCCAAGTGCGGCAGAGAGATATCTTCCCAGACCACGGAACAGATGGCCGACAGGATAACCTCCCTCCCCAAGGGAACGAAGGTCCAGATATTGGCCCCCATCGTCAGGGGGAGGAAGGGGGAGTACAGGGAGCTCCTCCAGGACGTGGCACGTCAGGGATACCTCAGGGTCAGGGTGGACGGCGAGGTCCGTTCCTTGGACGAGGAGATAAGGCTGGAGCGGTACAAAAAGCACGACATAGAGGTCGTCGTGGACAGGCTGGTGGTCAAGGAGGGAATAAGGAGCAGGCTCGTGGACTCCTTGGAGACGGCGCTGGGCCTTGCTGGCGGGGTCGCCTTTGTGGATGTGGAAGGCCAGATTCTCAAGTTCTCGGAGAAGTTCGCCTGCGTAGAATGCGGCACCAGCATAGAGGAGATAGAGCCCAGGCTCTTCTCCTTCAACAGCCCGTACGGGGCATGCCAGGCCTGTGGTGGGCTCGGGGTCCAGATGGAGGTGGACCCGGAACTCGTCGTCCCCGACCCAGAGCTTTCGGTGGAGGAGGGGGCCCTGGTCCCCTGGAGGAGGATGAGGAGGGGATGGCTCTACTACCAGCTCAGGAGGATAGGGTTCCCGTTACATAAGCCCATAGCATCCCTCTCGGAGAGGGAGAGGAAGGTCCTCTTCTACGGGGACCCCGAAAGGGGCTTCGAGGGGGTGGTGGAGATGCTCAAAAGGAGGTACAGGGAGACCGACTCGGAGGAACTTCGCTCCTGGATAGAGAGGTTCATGAGGGAGATGCCGTGTCCCGCCTGCGGGGGGACGAGGCTGAGGCCTGAAGCCTTGGCCGTCACCGTGGGCGGTAAGAACATAGCAGAGGTGACGGCCATGTCCGTCAAGGAGGCGACAGCTTTCTTCCGGGACCTCGAGCTCTCCGAGAGGGATATGAGGATAGCTCACCAGGTCCTGAAGGAGATAAGGGCACGCCTGGGCTTCCTCTCAGATGTAGGTCTGGACTACCTCACCCTGGACCGCAGGACAGGGACCCTCTCGGCCGGGGAGGCCCAGCGCATACGTCTTGCAACGCAGATAGGTTCGGGGCTCACGGGGGTGCTCTACGTATTGGACGAGCCGTCCATAGGGCTACATCAGAGGGACAACAGGAGGCTCCTGAACACCTTGAAGAAGTTGAGGGACTTGGGCAACACCGTTATCGTGGTGGAGCACGACAGGGAGACCATAGAGACAGCGGACTATGTGATAGACCTCGGCCCGGGGGCGGGCGCAGAGGGAGGAGAGGTGGTGGCGGCGGGAACCCCTAAGGAAGTTGCGGAGAACCCCCGTTCTATAACAGGGGCTTACCTTTCTGGCAGGAAGGAGATACCCGTCCCCAAGAGGAGGAGGAAGCCATCGGGAAGGTGGATAGAGATAGTAGGGGCTAAGGGCCATAACTTGAAGAACATAACCGTCCGCATCCCCCTGGGGACCTTTACCTGCGTCACGGGCGTCTCGGGCTCGGGGAAGAGCACCCTCATAGATGAGACCCTATATCCTGCCCTCGCAAGGCGGCTCCACAACGCTAAGGTCGAACCACATCCTTATGATGTGATACTCGGGGTGGAGCACATAGACAAGGTTGTGAACATAGATCAATCCCCCATAGGGAGGACCCCGAGGTCGAATCCTGCGACCTACACCGGGGTCTTCACCCCGATAAGGGAGCTTTTCGCATCGCTTCCCGAGTCCAAGGTGAGGGGTTACAGGCCAGGGAGGTTCAGCTTCAACGTGAAGGGGGGGAGGTGCGAAGCGTGTCAGGGTGAGGGCATGCTTAAGATAGAGATGCACTTCCTCCCGGACGTCTACATCCCCTGCGAGGCCTGCGGGGGGAAGAGGTACAACAGGGAGACCCTCCAGATAACTTACAAGGGGAAGAACATAGCGGACGTCCTGGATATGACGGTGGACGAGGCTTTGGAGTTCTTCGGCAACATCCCCCCCATCCGCAGGAAGCTCCAGACCCTTTCGGACGTCGGCCTCGGATACATAAAGCTCGGCCAGCCAGCCCCCACCCTCTCCGGAGGGGAGGCACAGAGGGTGAAGCTCGCCGAGGAACTCTCAAAGGTCAGCACAGGAAGGACGCTTTACATCTTGGACGAGCCCACCACGGGGCTCCACTTCGAGGACGTGAGGATGCTCCTCGATGTGCTCAACCGTTTGGTGGATATGGGGAACACCGTCGTCGTGATAGAGCACAACATGGAGGTCATAAAGACGGCCGATTACATAATAGATCTGGGGCCCGAGGGAGGGGACGAGGGAGGATGGGTGGTCGCCGAAGGCACGCCGGAGGAGGTGGCGAAGGTCGAGAAGTCATACACGGGAAGGTTTCTGAGGGAAGTGCTCGGCATCTCCCGCAGTTCCTTAGCGGCTTGAAGCTTCTGCCTCTATCTCGGGAACCTTCATAACCATAGCAGCTAAGAACCAGAAGGGCTCCATGATCCTGACTATTATGAAAGTGTTGCATCCCACCGAATGTCCGAGCATAGCCATGAGCCCTGCCAGGAACCCCAACGAAAGCCCCTTGAAGAGGGGGTCCCTCGCCCTGCGATAGGTGTCCCTCGCCCTCACGAAGAGGGAATATATCAGCCATACGAAAGTCGCCAGGCCGACCAACCCCGTCTCTATAAGCACCCGGGGGAGCTGGGCGTCCAGGAACTTATATCCCGTCACCCCGTAGCCCAAAAGGGGATGATCTATCCAATCCCGGACCAACACATCCCTCCAACTTCTGAGCCGGGCGGATGTTGATGTGTCCAAGTGGATGTTCCCTATACGTATCTGACCCGGCTCGGGCCTCTGGGTGAAGGTGTACATTATCCTGTCCATCACCTTCTTGGGCAGGACGAACGGGGAGGCGAGCAGGACCAGGACGAGGGTGGCCACGATCGGCACCTTCTTCTCGCTGTAGGCCAGCAGGGCCAACACCATAGGTACGACCGCCACGTAGGAGCCCCTGGAGCGGGTGGCCAGGAAGGGGACGACTATCAGGAGCCCCAAGGCTGCCAGGATCATCTTCTCCCTTCCTGACTTGGAGGTCAGGAACAGGCCCGCCACCACCGAGAGCATGAGCACCAGGTATCCGCCGAAAGTGTTCGGCTCCCCCTCCTCCCCTTCGAACGGAGCTGTGACCCTACCTCCGGAGGGTATCTGGAGCACCCCCACGACGCTCACTACGGCACACGTCGCCAATATAGCGGTTAGAAAATATCTTATGTGCTTCCTTTCGGATATGAAGTTCGCCGCCATGAAGTAGATGATGAAGTACTCTATGTACTTGAGCACAAAGAAGAACCCTGTCTTCAGTTCCACCCGTCCCGCTACTGACCCCACACCGGTGGATAGGACACATGCCCCGATGTAGTACAATATTGGCCTGTTCAGAGGCGTCCTGGCAAATAAGCCCAGTTCCTTGTATATGGCCGTCCGGACGAACCAACCGAATCCAACGAGCAGGAGGAGGAAGTCGTCAAGTCTGAGCGTCACCCCCCTTCCCAGGGCCGCCCCTCCACCCAGCCTGCCGACGACGATCTCCGGGGAGAGCAACATGGAGAAGATGAGCATGTATAAGGCTAACTCCGTACTGGCTAAGCAGGCTACAAATATCGCCACTCCGACCCCTAAGGCGACCGCCATCTTAGGGGAGACGCTCGTCACCCCTGCGGCCATGATGAGCGTGAAGATGAGGATAAGGGCGAATACCAAGGGAGTACGCATATCGGGTCATTCCAATATGAAATCGGGGGCACACGTCGGTGTGCCCCCCACTCCCTCATCCCTTCTTTTCAAGCTTCCCCAACACCTGCAACAGCCCGAAGTTCAGGGCGAAGAGCAGGCACGTCTGGGTGAACCCCAGGTACGCCCTGGCCTCTAGCCCGAATATCGGGGTGAAGGCCAGCCTGGATATCACCCCGATTATCAGGCTGACCAGGGCCACTATGCCCGCTATCCACATCAGTATCCTCCATGTCCTCAAGGTCATCACCTCCTTTCAGTTGTCGTCCCTTAAAGCTTCAACCTGTCGGCCATGGTCCTCGCCTCCTCCTCAGCAGCGAAGGCCCCCAGAAGTATCCTATACCTCCTCCCCCCGTCCACGGTCAAGTAGGGGGAGAAGCCCAGCGTGCGCAGCTTCTCGGCCCTCGCCCCGAGACCTTCCTCTGGAGGGAACGAACCTAAGAGGATGGCGTACGGAAGCTTCAACACTCCAGCGTATTTCCTCCCTTCGGTCTCCTTGAGGTAGTTCGCCAACTTCCTCGCTTCCGCCTCGGTAGTGAAACCTCCTATCAGGACCCTATAAAACAGGCCCCTGCCCGGAATATGAGCAGGAGCGATGAAGGCGTCGTACCCCCTCCTCCTCAGGAGGTCGAGCTCCTCGTTCGCCAGGTTCAGATGTCTGTACGAGGACAGGTGCACCACATACGGGCGTTCCCTTACCGTCGTCCGGAACCTACGGACTTCGAAGGCTCCTTCGGTCACCTTTGTCCTCCGGCTCACTTCCTCTCCCTGCCGGAGGAACCCTGTGCCCAATATGAGGAGGGGGAGGACCACCACGACGACGAACCAAAGCATCGTCCCCCTTCCGCTGAAGGCCCGGAGGGCCGCCCTGATGCCCCTGTACAGGATTAAGGGCCTCTTCCACCAAGGGACCTCCTCCTTCCCGTACCCGTAATAGCGGGAGTACTTGTACCCCTGGAAATCCGGGCTCACCTCGGGCCTCAGTCCGTTCAGCACGACCCCGAATACTTTGGCGTTCGCCCCATCGAGCTGCACCTTTGCCCTCCTCAACGCCCCCCTCCCTATCTTCCCGACCCTGTAGACCATCACCACTCCGTCGACCTTGGACCCCAAGATCACGGTATCCGTCACGGGCAGCACTGGGGGGGAGTCGAATATGACGACATCGTACCTCTCCCTGACCTGGGATATAAATTCATCCGTCCTCCGGAAGTTAAAGAGCTCAGCCGGATTAGGTGGTAAAGTCCCGCTGGTGATTATGTGGAGGTTGTCCATGCCGGGGACAGCTAAGATCTCCTCGGCCTTTATCTTACCCATCATGACGTCCGTCACGGTCCTTACGACCTCCTCCCACCTGTGGCTTCCCAATATCACCTCCGAGAGCCCCGGACTCCTCTCTATCCCGAATATCTGGGAGATGACGGGGACTCGCATGTCCCCCTCCACCAGGAGCACCCGGCTGCCGGCCTGGGCCATGACTAAGGCCAAGTTGACGGCCACGGTCGTCTTTCCCTCCCCCCGGGAGGAACTCGTGACCACGAGGGTCTTGGCCCCCCGTTCCAGTCCGCTGAACTGCACGCTGGTGCGGAGTGCCCTGAAGCTCTCGGCTAAGGCCGACTTGGGGGCGAAGTGGGATATGAGGCGGGCCTTCATGTTCAGGACTTCCTCATCGTCCTTCCCTATGTATTCCTCAAGGAGGGTCCTT
>QNCW01000109.1 GCA_003645885.1 Candidatus Latescibacterota bacterium
AAGGAGGACCCGAGCTTCCGGGAGGAGCTCGAAGGGCTCCTGAGGGACTACGGGGGGAGGCCGACGCCGCTCTACTTCGCCCGCAGGCTCACCGAACACTGGGGAGGGGCGAAGGTCTACCTTAAAAGGGAGGACCTGCTCCATACCGGCGCCCATAAGCTCAACAACACCTTGGGACAGGGGTTGTTGGCCAGGAGGATGGGTAAGACCCGCCTCATAGCCGAGACGGGGGCGGGCCAGCACGGGGTCGCCACGGCCACGGCGGCGGCGGTGCTCGGGATGGAGTGCGAGATATACATGGGGACGGAGGACATGAGACGGCAGGAGCTTAACGTCTTCAGGATGAAGCTATTGGGGGCCAAGGTGACCCCGGTGGATTCCGGAAGCAGGACCCTCAAGGACGCCATAAACGAGGCCCTGAGGGACTGGGTCACTAATGTGAGGACCACCCACTACCTGCTCGGCTCGGTCTTAGGTCCACATCCCTATCCGACCATCGTCAGGGACTTCCAGAGCGTGATAGGGAGGGAGGCCAGGGAGCAGATACTTCGTGCCGAAGGCCGCCTTCCCGACCTCCTCATAGCCTGCGTCGGAGGTGGGAGCAATTCCATAGGCCTCTTCTGGGAGTTCCTGAAGGACGGGGAGGTTGGGATGGTCGGGGTGGAGGCGGGGGGCCTCGGACTGGAGACCGGAAGACATGCCTCGAGGTTTCAGGGGGGCTCCTTGGGGGTGCTCCACGGGACGAAGACCTTCGTGCTCCAGACCCCGGACGGCCAGATAGGGCGGACCCATTCGGTGGCCGCGGGCCTGGACTACCCGGCCGTGGGGCCGGAACATTCGTACCTGAGGGAGATAGGGAGGGTCGAATACACTTCCGTCACGGACGAGGAGGCCTTAGAGGCCTTCGCCCTCTGCAGCAGGCTTGAAGGAATAATACCGGCCCTCGAGAGCGCCCACGCTTTGGCGCACGCAGCCAAGGTCGTACCAGAGATGCCCAGGGATTCCGTGGTGGTCGTCAACCTTTCGGGGAGGGGGGACAAGGACGTCCGGCAGGTGGCAGCCTTGAAGGGTAAGATGGGGGTAGAGAAAGGAGGGACGGATGCGCCGTAGGAAGCAAAACACTTGGATATGGTGGCTCGTGGCCACCCTCTTCCTCGGAGGGCTGGCCTTGGGACTGTACCTCTCCCTCCGCTCCATGCGCAGGCCGGAGGAGGCCGGAGGGGAGGCCCCCGAAGGATAGCCTCAGGCAGCCTTCATGACCTTCCCGGCCTTAAGGCACCTCGTGCAGACCCGGATGATCCTGGGGGCCCCGTCCACTATGGCCCGCACCCTCTGGAGGTTCACCTGCGCCTTCCTGCGGGTCACGCCGGTTATCTTGCGGCCGGCCCCTCCCTTGCGCTTTGGGGCTCCCCTCCGGGCCACTTTGTTGCCCAAGAGCCCCTTCCTTCCGCATATCTCGCACGCCCTGGCCATATCTCATCCCTCCTTCAGTTTGACAGGTTTACCTTCGGCGGCCGAACGTTCTGCGGCTAAGGTCAGCTCTAAGGTCCTCAGGGCATCCTCGTAGGAGGAGCGGATCCCGGAAGGGTCGCCCGAGCTTACGGCCTGGACGAAGACCCTATCCTCGTCGAGGCCTCCTCCCTCCCTTATCTCCGTCCTTCCGGGCTCGCATATCTCCAGCCTGTCCGGGGATATCTTGACGGCCCAATCCCTGCCGTATACCTCCAGCCCCACCCTGCCTCCCGCCCTCGTTATGCAGGCCGAGGCGATCTCAGCCACCGTCCCGCTTTGGAACGCAAGCTGGACCAAGGTCACGTCGTACACATCGTAGTCGGGCACATCCCTCATGAGTCCCGTCCTCGCTATCGCCCTGACCTCGGCGACCTCGCCGAGGAGGTACCTGGCGAGGTCGAATATGTGGGTGGTCTGCTCCACCACCTGTCCTCCGCTCTTCTCCTTCCTCCTCCACCACCACACCCCCGGCATACCTCCTATCCAGTACCCCAGAGCGAACCCCACGTCCCTTCCCTTCAGGAACTCCTTGGCTCCCTCGGTCGCCCCCATGTACCTCCAGTGGTACCCGACGGAGGATATGACCCCTTTCTCCTTTATCGCGGAGGCCACCTCCCTCGCCCTCTCGAGGGAAAGCCCGATGGGCTTCTCGACGAATATGGCCGTGCCCCTCTCGGCGGCCAATAGTTCCTGGTCGGTGTGGGCAAAGGGGGGAAGACATATGAATACGGCGTCCATCTCCTCTTCGTCGTACATCCTCCTGTGGTCCGTGTACGCCCTCCCGCCGTACTGGGAGACGGCCCACTTAGCCCTTTCCTCATCTATATCGCAGAACGCCACCAGCTCCACGTCCTCCATCCCCGAAAGCCTTGCAAGGTGGCTTTTAGCTATCCCCCCCACCCCTACGAACCCGATCCTTACCGACATATCCCCTCCTACATGAACTGCTTGAGGTATGCGACCGACCTTGGCAAGCTCTCCTCCGGGTCCCCGGGGACCCTGCACTCCATGGCCATGAACTTGTCGTATCCTACGTCCTTGAGGGCCCTGAACCCCGACTCGAAGTCCGTGTGCCCCCATCCGGGGAGGACCCTGTTGCTGTCGGCTAAATGGACGTGATATATGTACTTCCCCGCCCTCCTTATGGACTCGGCTATGTCCGCCTCCTCTATGTTCATGTGGAAGAAGTCCGCCATTATCCTCACCCCGGAGCTTCCCACCTCCTCCACATATTCCACGGCCTGGTCCAGGGTGTTGAGGAAGTGGGTCTCGTACCTGTTCAGGGGCTCGAGCAACAGCACGGACCCCACCTTCTCGGCGTGCCTGGCAAGGTCGTAGAGGAGGGTCAAAAGCAGCTCCCTTTCTAGCTCCTCGGGCTTCTTGTAGGGAGAGAGGTCCGGAAGCTTCGGAGGGCCGAACACCGGCACGAATATGAGCCCCACCGCCCCGAGCTCTGCGGCTGCCTCCAAGAGGGCCTTCACGTCCTCGACCGCCACCCTCCTCTCCTCGGGGTCGGGGCTTAAGGGGCTACCCCTGTACCCTGCGCATATCGTGCTGACCTTGAGGGAGCTCCGGGTCATCTCGGACTTCACCTCGTCCAGCCTATCCCTCAGGTCCCTCCCCCAGAACTCCACCCCCTCGAACCCGTACTTGGCTAAGTTTTCGAGCTTCTCCTTCAGGGTCCTCCCCGGAGCCAAGTTCTCCTGGCAGGCGAGCTTCATTTCTCCTCCTTTGGTCGCTTGTGGACTCAAACGGTAGATGGATTGCCGAAGTGGGCCACGGTCCTCGCCTTACCCTCGACCATAGGCTCCCTGTAGCCGTCGGTGTAGACCTTCAGGAAGCACCATCTGGGCTTCACAAGGAGGTTCATCTCCGGCAGATCATGGTCCTGAGCCTGTCGGCCGCCCTGGCGGCGTTGTTCGCAACCTCTCCTATGGCCTTGGCGAGCTCCGAGAGATGGTAGACACCCGCAGGACCTATCTCGCCTTCCGCGGCGAATATCTTCCTACCTAAGCTCATCTCTATGATATCGGTCTCGTGCTCCAGTTCCTCAACGCGGCTTATCTCATCCATCACTTGAGCTATGTCCTTGCCCCTGAACGAGAACTTTGCCACCCGTGAGAGCTTATCCACCATCTCTACGTATGCGTCCACCGTGCGGACGACGGCGTCCACGAGCTCTGAAAGCCCCTTCCTTATCTCCTCCGGGACCTTTCCCGGCCTTAAGGACATTATGTGGACTACATCCTCAGCGAAGTCCGCTATGGAGTCCTGGGGCTTCAGGAAGGCAAGAAGGTCGCTCCTTTCCACGGGGAGGAACACGCCCTTCGGGAGGTTCTCCCGGATCTCCCTCTTGCGGACATCTATCCTGTGCTCCTCCCTGCTCACCTCATCCTCGAGCTCCCTGACCCTCCCCTGGTCCCCGTCGCAGAACGCCTCCACGGCGTCCCTGAGCCTGTGCACGAGCTTCCCGGTCATCTCGGCGTGCTCGGCGAGCCCCGTGAAGGGGGAAGGGAGGAACACGGAGAACAAGGTCTTAGGTTTCCTTATCTTCATATCCCCATCACCACCTTAAAGAGGGTTAGATAGGTTATGCTGAGGGCCGCAGCTCCCGGAAGGGTCAGGAGCCACGAGGCCAGGATCCTTAAAGACACCCTCCTGTCCACAGCCTGCATCCCCCTGGCCAGCCCCACGCCCACGACGCCCCCTACGAGGACATGCGTGGTGGAGACCGGAATGCCGAGGGAGGAAGCGGAGAGGATGACGGAGGCCGCCGAGAACTCTGCGCAGAAGCCCCTCGTCGGCGTAAGATCGGTTATCTTCCAACCCACCGTGGCCACGACCCTGTAGCCCAAAGTGACTATCCCCGTCACGATACCCACCCCTCCCAAGGCCAAGAGCCACCTCGGCGTCATCCTCCCCACCCCCCCCAGGCCGAGCCAGAGGGGCCCGACTGCGTTCGCCACATCGTTGGAACCGTGGGCGAAGGCGACGAACGAGGCCGAGAGCACCTGGAGGACAGCGAAGGTCCTCTCCACCTTCTCCGGCCTCTCGGCCCTCTCCAGGAAGAGGTACCTCACGGTCACGTAGAGCAGGAGGGCGATGAGCCCTCCTAGTACCGGGGATATCACCCAAGAGCTAACTATCTTCCCGAGGACCTTGAAGTTTATGGCCCCCATTTTTATCTTCCCCCACATCGCCATAAAGATGCCGAACCCCCATACGGCCCCGACCGTGGAATGGGAAGTTGAGACCGGAAGGCCGAAGAAGGAACATAGGTTGTCCCAAGTCGCAGTGCCCAGAAGTATAGCTATAGCGCAGATGGCCAGGACGGACGGCTCAAGCTGGGTGAACGCCTCGGTCGGGACTATGCCCTTGGCCACGGTCTTCGTCACCCTCCCCCCGAAGAGGAGGGCTCCGGTCAGGTCCAGGAACCCTATAAGGAGCACGGCCTGACGGAGCTTGAGCGCCCCGCTCCCCACGCTCGTCCCAGCGGAGTTCGCAAGGTCGTTCGCTCCTATCCCGAAGGCCTCGGCGAACCCTGCGGCGAGCAGGAGGACGAGCAGGCCTAAGGGTAGGGCTCCCTCCATTAAGGCGTCCTCCCGAGAGCTTCGGCCACAAGCTCCGCCGCCCTCCTACCGCTCAACAACATACCTCCGAATATCGGCCCCATCCTAGGAAGGCCGTAGACCGCCGCCACGCTCATGCCAGCCACGAAAAGCCCAGGGAAGACCTCTGAGGTGAGCTTCTCGACCCCATCTTCGGCCCTCTCGGCCCACATATATTTCTCCCCCTTGAGCTCGAGCTTCCCCGTCTTCTTCGCAACTATATCGCATACGACGGCTTCGTGTCCGGTGGCGTCCACCACGGCCCTGCATCCCACGGCCACGGGGTCCACATGTAGACCGGTCATCCCCACCATCGTCCAGTTCACCACCAGGCCCGTCACCCCCTCGTCCCTTATCATGACGTCCTGGACCTCGCAGAGGTTGAAGATGAGTACCCCCGCCTTGCTCGCAGCGTATATGAGTCCTGAGGCCAACTCCACCGCATCCACCACATAGTGCACGCCGTCGTAAGGCTCGTACCCTACCCCGAAGTCTTCCAGGATATCCAGGGAAGCCTTCTGTACGACGACCTTGTTGAAGCTCATCCCTCCTCCCCATATCCCCCCTCCGAGGCTCATCTTCTTCTCAAATAGGGAGACAGAAAGACCCTTCTCGGCAAGGTAGCGGGCGCAGACCAGGCCCGAAGGTCCTCCCCCGACCACGCATACATCGGACCTCGTCCCCTTGAGGAACTTTTCGGCGTACCTTTCGACTATGGCCCTCGTTATCGTGGTCTCCTCTATCATCCCTCTATCAGCGATAGGTACTCTCTGAGCTTTCTCGCATATTGGGGAAGGGCCACCTCAGGCTCAACAAGTTCCGGATGCCAGCGCTTCTCCCACTCTAAGCTCAGGTAGCCTTCGTATCCTGCCCTCCGGAGGAGCCTCAACATCTCAAGTACAGGGACATCCCCCTCGCCCAGGAGGGTGTACCTCCATCCCCCGTCCTCGGCCTCGGAGTCCTTAACGTGGACGTGCCTGAGGAAGGGGCCCAAGTTTCCGAGCGTGACCTCGGGAGGTTCCCCGAGGAAGCGGTAGGGGTGGTGTAGGTCCCAGAGGACGCCCACGTTGGGGTGGTCCACCTTGGAGAGCACCTCCGCTACCTTGCGGCTTTCCACGAAGTCGTCGTGGGTCTCCAAGACCAATATGATCCCTGAGCCCTCGGCCTCCCTCCCCGCGTCCCTGAGGTTCTCCACCAGGGCCTCGGCCGACCCGACCCTGCGGCCCTCCTCCTCCAACCTCCCCCCGAACACCCTCACCAAGGGAGAACCGAGCTCCTTCGCCAGCCTGATGTAATCCCTCACCTCCCGCAGAGCTTCCTTCCTCTCCTCCACAGCCAGCTTGGCGGAGGAGGAGACGCAGGCCACCTCCACCCCCGAGCGTGCGAACATCTCCTTCGTCCTCCGGAGGGAACCTTCCCGGAACGGCTCGGCCTCGGGGAGGTACAGGGCGTCCAAGTACCCTCTCAGTTCCACCCCCCGATACCCGTATTCCACGGCCCGCCTTAGGATCTCTTCCAAGTCCCAGTCCGGACATCCCAACGTGCTGAAGGCCAGCTTCATCATCTTATCTCCTTACATGGGAAGTTAACGCTATGTGGTGAATTTTGGTATCCATTTCGGGACCTTTCTTTTGTATTCCAAATACTCTTTGCCAAATTGTTCTTCGAGGACTCGTTCTTCATGGTCGGCCATTTTAGCGTAAAGATAAACTATCAGTAACCAAGGCAAGATACTCAGAAGGGACATGGTTCCAAGCATATATCCAAGATATATCAAGATTATCCCCAAGTACATAGGATGTCTAACGCGAGCGAAGATCCCAGTAGTTATCAAACCCCTTGATTTCTTTTTAAATAGAACTCGATGCGCTTTCCCAACCAGAATAGAGCCGACGGCGATTATGCACAGAGAACTTGGTATACGTAGTGCCGAAGGAAAAAAGGAAGCAAAGGTGGATAGATTGAGAATAAAGGAATCAATTATCCAGACAGCGAAGAATATTATAAAACATACGATCTGGAGCAGATGTGAACACTTTTTCCCCATTTTTCATCTTGAAGACTCTCTGTGTTCACAAGCCCTCTCAGGTAAAGACCCCTCCAATGGTTCAAAGTTCGAGGTTCAGGTCTAATCCTGATTCCCGCCTCCTTCCGATAGAGGTCCTTACTGCTGGATGTTCCCTTTATTCCTCACTTCGAAATTAGGGGCCCCTGCCCGGCAGGGGCCCTCGTCCTTATTCTTCGTAACGTATAACCTCGGCAGGACAGGACTCCGCCGCCTCCTTAATCTGGTCCTCGTACTGGCTGAAGTCCACGCCCTCCTTAACCATACTGGTCTCGTCCCCGAGTTCGAACACCTCGGGGGCTATGTCCACGCACAGCCCACAGAGCGTGCATCCCTCCTCGATCCACACCTTCTTGATCGCCATATCCCCTCCTTTGTCTTAGAGTTACTGATAATATTCCACCTTGACAAGGATTTCCCGACGGAGATTTCTAATATAATAAAATTCCCACTCCGGTCAAGGTTTTTGTCCCATCGGAATTCACGCTTCAGGGGTTGACAAAGCGACCATAAAAGAGTATTTTCAGGATGTAGCATTTTTCTACCTTCCGGAGGGAAACCTACGACGGCATCGTTCGTGGACCTCGCAACAGGAGGAGGGAACATGCGCATCGGACTGGGCCTGCCCGCCTTGGGGACCGCTCTGTTGGTCATGTCGGCGTACGGTCCCGCTGCGGCCGACGAGAAGGCCGAGGTCATGGAGAGGATAAGGAAGCTTGCGGAAGATGTGCGCTCCTTCAAGGCCAAGATGACCGTAAGGACGGCCATGATGGGGTCCAC
>QNCW01000110.1 GCA_003645885.1 Candidatus Latescibacterota bacterium
CTGGACGACGATCCATACGGGGATGCGATATGGGGCATAGTCACAGGATACACCCCGGAGGACGCTTTGAGGCTCGTGAGCATAGATGGGTTCAGGGTGAGGAAGGTGCTCGCCGGAACCAGCGCCGGATGGCTGAAGTACGTAAAGGAGGGGATAGCTACATCCGAATCCGACTACGGAAAGATGTGGGTGAAACTTCCGGACGGAGCCATAGTGGACACCACCTGCCCTACGGACAGGACCAAGTTCCTGATAGACCTCCTGAACACCAACGAGTTCGACATGTTCATCACCAGCGGCCACGGGAACGTGGATATGTGGCAGCTCCACTATCCAGATCCGGGGCTGGAGGGATTCTTCCGGTCCAAAGAAGGCCGAGTTTACGGAGACCCTTATGAGGGACCGGATGTGTACCTGAACTCCACCAATCCCAAGATCTACTTCGGCCTCGGTAACTGTTACATAGGTATGATCAAAGATATGAACTCTATGCCCTTGGCCTGGATACATTCCGGCGGGGCGTATATGTACACAGGATACATAATGCCGGAGGGACCGGACAGCTACCAATTGGGAGGGATGCCCGCCTACTTCTTCGTCCAGGACCACTACACATGGCCCGAGGCCTTCTTCGCCAACAACCAGGCTCTCCTCTTCGACCTTAAGAACGACACCCCAGGCACGAACCCCCCCGACCTGGATGGAGCGGTGCTCTACGGCGACCCTGCCTTGGATGTAAGGGTGGACCCTGTAAGGGAGCCCCTGTACCGCAAGGAAATCCACATAGCAAGGGGCGAGGAGCGGGATACCGTGACGGTTAAGATCGTGATGAACGAAGAAGGAAGGCCAGGCTTCACGGGAAAGTGGGGGAACAGGCATCCTGTGATATTGCTTCCCTTCAGGGCCGAGGACCCGAAGCTCATATACACCGACGCATACAAGGCCGTGGTCACCGACAACTTCGTGCTCATGTACATCTGGAAGAAGGGGGACCCGCCCCTCGAGGCCGGGGAAGAAAGGGAGGTGGTCTTCACCTGCCTCAAGGTGCCGACGGAGCTGGATGTGGCCGAAGAAGGGTCCGAGCTTCCCGGTCCCGGGATGGCCTTGGAGGTTCACTCTAATCCATTCTGGGGCAGGACCCTGCTGCGGTACAAGCTCCCAGCGGGGATCTACGCCTCCCTGCACATCTACGACATCACCGGCCGGATCGTGCGGAGGCTTTACGAAGGACGTGGGCCCTCCGGATGGCACACCTCGAGCTGGGACGGGAGGGACGATCTCGGAAGGAAGGTTGCATCCGGTGTTTACATCTGTCGCCTGGTGGCGGGAAGGTCTTCCTGTGCTAAAAGGGTAGTCCTTCTGAGGTAAGAGTTAGGAGGTGATAGGGCTATGTCGGTGTTTTTGCTCGTCCTGCTTAGCACCTTAGTTCTGACCTTAGGCAAAGTTGCCGGCGCAGAGGAGACGAGGAAGCTGGAGGGAAAGCTCTTAGGACCTTACGGGGGAGAGAAGATAAGTGGCATGGTAATGGACTATAGCAATACTAAAGTTCTCTACATTGCTACTTACGGAGAAGGGATATTTAGGACCACCGACGGCGGGGAGAGCTGGTTCCCTATAAACGAAGGGTTAGGTAACCTCAATGCGACGAGCCTTGCTATCCATCCATCAGACCCCAATATCCTCTTCGCCGGGACCCGGGACGGCGCTTACAGGAGCCTCGATGGCGGGGGACATTGGGAGCCTCTGGAAGCTCTGAACTCCCTGTGTTCCCGTGTGACCCGCTTTACGATAGATCCATACGATGGAAATATTATCTATGCATACGGACAAGAGGAAGGTCTGTTCAAAAGCACGGACGGAGGTGAAAGCTGGCAGAGGATAGGCTTAGATTGTGACATACATACCCCCTACTCCAATATCGCCTTTAATCCCGTGGACCACGAGGTAATATACATGGTAGACCCAATATACGGCCTACACAGAAGTACGGATGGAGGTCTTACCTGGACCCTCATAGTAGACTATTTCTTCGGGTTCTACATAGCAACAGATCCAAATAATCCTATGGTCCTATGTGCTTATGGCGCCATACAAGAATCGGGGGAAGAAGCCCGAGGTGGGATGATCAAAAGTACAGATGGGGGTGAGACTTGGAAGATAGTAAGTCTGCAGGAGCAGCGACCCATCCCTCTCATCTTCTCCTTGGCCATCGATCCTGAAGACCCTCAGGTGATATATGCCGGAGGGGATAACTGCGTGTACAAGAGTACAGATGGAGGGGAAAGCTGGTTCCAGGCCGGCCGGGGATTGCCAGGCCCCTCAGGATTTTTTGAAGGTGGTATTTTCTGCAATATTGTACTTATAGACCCGTCGGACCCCGAAACGCTCTATTTTGGCAGTTCGACCGATGGCGTTTATAAAAGCGTAAACGGCGGGCTCAGTTGGGAGCCAAAGAACTTTGGACTTGGAGGGGTGACGGTACACGACATTGCCGTTCACCCAAAGGCTAGCGAAGTGATCTACTTAGGTACTCCAACCAATCTTTGGATAAGTTACAATAAAGGGGAGAGTTGGAAACAGGGGGACAAATGGCATGTAAGGTCCGTCGAGGTGGCCCCGACAGGCACGGTATATATAGCCTGCAAGGGCTGGCCGCCGCAGGGAGATGGATTCTTCAAAAGCGATGACGGAGGCCTTCACTGGTCGAGGGTCCCGGTCCCTTGGGACCCGAACTACCCCGATTATCCCTTCGGTGCCTCCGAGGTTGCCATCGCAGGCGAAACTATCTACGTCTACTCTCCGGACGTGAGGCCCGGAGGTGTAGTGTTCAGGAGCACCGACGGGGGGATCAGTTGGGATAACTTCACCGACGGTCTGCCTTCTTACGTGGAGTTCGAGATAACGGACCTCGAAGTCGACCCTCGCAATCCGAAGGTTGTCTATGCATTAAGTCAGAGCAATATCTATAAGAGCGAGGGAGACCTTCCCAACTGGAAATCCATAAGGGGGAAGGGCATTGGACGCTATCGTGTCGGGCTTTACCATGACTTAGAGGTAGCTCCGGATGGAACTTTGTATTTGGCATGTGCCCCTGGAGGGCTGTTCAGAAGCGTAGATGGAGGAGAAACATGGGTATTGGCCACGGACGAGATAGACGCAAGGGCTGTGGCCGTCGATCCTACGAACCCGAACATCGTCTACGCAGGAGGCAGCACAGGCTCCACCAGCGTCATCCTCATGAGCACGGATGGAGGGTCCAATTGGGATGAGATTTTCGCCTTAGGTAGGGCCAGGGTCACCTGTATAGAGGTCGCCCCGGACGGAGGAACGATCTACGTCGGCACCGAAAGCGGGACCTACACCGAAGGCGGGGTCTACCGTATAGATATGACAATCCTAACCACGTCCGTGGCCGAATGGCCTTCGTCCGATACGGTGCCCACCAGATTCTCCCTCGGACATAATTATCCTAATCCCTTCAACCCGGTGACCGAAATCCCATATCAATTGCCTCGTGAAAGCAAGGTCGAGATTTGCGTATACAACCTCCTCGGCCAGAAGGTCAGCACTCTGGTAGATGAGGTTCAGGAGGCTGGATATTACAGGGCAAGATGGGACGGGAGGGACGATTTCGGGAGGGAAGTCGCAAGTGGGGTCTATCTGTGCAGAATGGAGGCCGTTCCGGGGCCATTCGTGCGCACTGTAAAGATGTCGTTGCTTCGGTAAGTAGCTTGGCGAGCCGAGAGACATAAAAGGGGGAGAGATGGGGACCTTGATGTTTATTTTGTTCCTCAAGTTGGCCCTCGCAGTGCCCGGGGACGTGGTTTCGTCCTTTCCATCCCCGGGGGATTGGCCAGCGGACCTCGCCTGGGACGGTAAGAGGCTCTGGTGCTCGGATGCAAGGGATGGGATGTTGTTCTCATTAGATCCTGAAAGCGGCGAGGTCTCGGACTCCTTGCCGTCTCCGGGACCATTTCCCCAGGGGCTTGCGTGGGGCCAAGGCCGCCTTTACGTATCCGACGGCGATACGAAAAGTATCTACGTGCTTGACCCAAGGACCGGAAACGTGGAGAAGGTATACCCTGCCCCGGGGCGTTCCGTGAGGGGGCTGGCTTGGGGGGAGGGGGCGCTGTGGGCCGTGGACGACGCCGACAATATGATATATAAGCTGAACCCTGAAGACGGAGCTGTGATCGGATGCTTCCGGGCTCCCTCGAGAGACCCCAGGGGGCTTTGCTACGATGGGAAGTACCTGTGGGTTTCCGACAGGACGGCCGATGAGGTCTACATGGTCACCACGGACGGGACTGCGGTATTGAGCTTCCGGAGCCTGGGTCCGTTCGCAGTGGGGCTTGCGTACGATGGGAAGTTTATATGGATAAGCGACTTCCAGAAGAGAGAGGTCTATAAGACAAAGAGGGAGGACGACGAAAGGTACTCCGTATCGGACTGGAAGCGAGCCAAGATAGAGCTTCGGCACATCGTCCGGAACTCTGGGCCGGGACGCCTGGAAGATGTCAGGATCTTCTTGGCCGTCCCGCCGAAGAAACTGGAGAATCAAGAAATATTGGACATCAAATTTTCCCCAGAACCTGAAAAGTTCGCTGTAGACAGGTGGGGGCAGAAGGTGGCGATATGCCGCTTTCCCGAGGTGGGTCCCGGGGAGGAAGTCTCGGCCGGATACGTAGCCGAGGTCCGGATAGGCGTGCTCAGGTACTACATATTCCCGGAGAAGGTCGGAAGCCTCAATGACATCCCGAAGGATATCAGGAAGAAGTACTTGGCGGATGGGACGAGGTACCGTATAGACGATCCCCTCATAAGGAGGATAGCTAAGAGGATGAAGAAGGAGGAGAACCCTTACTGGATGGCCAGGAAGATACATAATTATGTTCTAAAGCATGTCAGATACGAAGCCGCGGGCGGATGGGATGCTGCCCCTGTGGTCTTAAGAAGGGGGAGCGGTTCCTGTTCGGAGTCCGCCTTCGCCTTCATAGCCCTCTGTCGGGCCGCCGGCCTTCCCGCCAGGTTCGAGGCGGGGTCCCTCATAAGGGGGGACCTCAGGAGCGTGGACTATGACAACCACAGGTGGGGCGAGGTCTACCTTCCGAACTACGGATGGGTCCCCTTCGACCCGAGCATCGGAAAAGGGCATAACCCGGCGGGAGTCCTCAAGGCCGTGGGGAGGTCGGACGTCATCGGAGGGCCCCATCCGGGACTTTTCGTCACCACACATGGCGGAGGTGATTCGGAGTACCTGGGTTGGGAGTATAACTCCCGGTCCATGTACACCCTTAGAGGGAGGTGCGACGTGAAGGAAGGCAGATACTTCCTCTGGGACGTGTCCGAAACGCCGTAGCCTTAGGAGGCGCTATGATTCCCTCTAGAAAGTTGGCATGGGTTCTGTTCCCGATCCTCTTTACGACGTCGGCGTGGGGTACGAAGGTAGAGGATATGTTCCGCCCCGAGAAGGTCGGGAAAGTATTTTCGGAAAGCGCTGAGGGGAAGCTCAAAGTTGGCTTCGCCAGCGTGAACATAGACCCCACCTGGCCCGTGGTGCTTCCCTACGGCAAGCAGGAGGAAGTCCTCGAGTTCTACGGAGGACCTTGCTGGGCCAAGGCTTTGGTCCTTCAGGTGGGGGACCTCAAGGTC
The DNA here is from genome assembly GCA_003645885.1 of Candidatus Latescibacterota bacterium. Taxonomy (GTDB): domain Bacteria; phylum Latescibacterota; class 4484-107; order B68-G9; family B68-G9; genus B68-G9. The sequence goes on from QNCW01000110.1 coordinate 5,653, forward strand.
GCTTGGGTGGAGCTGGACGTGATCGGCCTGACCTTCGGGCCTGCCTGCGAGATCAGGGAGAGGATAGCATCCGAGGCAGGAATCGGGCCGGAGTACATAATCTTAGGGACCACCCACAACCACGCCTATCCCAGGGTTTACGACAAGGTGAAGGATTGGGTTGCGGAACGCTCCGCCTTGGCGGTAAGAAGGGCGCTTGACGATATGTTCGAGGCCCGCATAGGAGTGGGCCATAGGGTACTGAGGTCGGACCTGGTCAACAACCGGGAGAAGATAGACGGCCCGAGCATAACCGACCTTTACGTGTTCAGGATAGACGATATGGATGGGAGGATGAAGGGGGTGGTCTTCGACTTCCCTGCCCATGCTGTGATGTTAACCAAGTCTTGGAGCCCTGAAAAATTGGGGATGATAGGGCCGGATTGGCCGGGATACGTAAGGGAGTATATAGAACTTCGGACCAAGCTCGACCGGCTCTGGGAGGTGTACCTCAAGGGCCGGGACGTCCCAACAGAGGTCTTCACCATGTTCGCCCAGGGGGCCTGCGGGGATCAGGTGGGCCTAGGGCAGGGGCCCACCGTGCACGAGCTGGAAGGAGAGCTGAGGCCCTGGAAGGAAGTCTTCGTGAAGACCGTAGCCCGGAACGTGATGGAGATGCTCCCGGAGATAGAGACCACCTCCGATGTGAAGATGACCTTCAGGTGGAAGACTGTGAAGCTTTCCTTCGACGAGGAGCTGAGGAGGAAGTACCCCCAGAAGGATTGGTGGAAGAGGCCCGAGGCCACCCTCCTTCAGGCTTTGATCTTGAACGACACGGCGATCTTGGTCTTTCCGGGGGAGCTTGTGGCCGAGCTCGGGCTGAAATGTCGGGAGAACTCCGGCTTCGAAAAAACCGTCATCGTCGGGTACGCCAACGACGCGGTCGGGTACATCGTATCCGAGGGGGAGGCGCTCGAAGCTCTCACCTACGCAAGCACGGGGTCCATCTTCGGCCCTCGGAGGGGGAGGACGATCGTGACGGAGGCCATAAAGCTGGTCAACCCCGAATACCGGCCGGACCCTCCCTTCGACCCGAAGACCTTCGGCAGTATCGCCGGAAGGGTCCATTACGACGGGAAGTTCAGGCTGGTGGTGGGAGTCATGGACCTGCCCCGGAGGCCGGGCTACGGCATCCACGCTTGGGGCAGGAGGGCCATGGTGGGAGAGGACGGAAGTTACAGGATAGAAAGGCTCCTGCCGGGCAGGAAGTTCCTGTATGTGGCCGAGACGGAGAAGGATTCTCCGGAGCTTGAGAGGTGGGAGAAGGACAAGAAAATATTGACCTATGGAAGGCTCGCCGTGGTCCGGCCCGGCAGGACGACGTATGTGGACTTTTACATTAAGGAGCCCGAAACCGATGTGAAGGCCCTGAAATTAGGGTCGGTGGAGGTGGAGGGAAACACCATCGCAGGAAGGCTCATCATAGAGGGGAAGCTGGGGTCCGAAGAGAGGATAGTCGGGGGACTTTATCCCTTCGGCGTGCCTTACAGGAACGACTTCCTGAGGCTCCAGAGCCCGGCCGTAAGGACCGAGGTCGGGCCCTCGGGGGAATTCGCCTTCCATGCAGTGCCTCCGGGTAGGTATCAGGTGGGCTTCTTTTTGGACGTTAACGACAACGGCCTGGCTGAGCCCGGGATAGACTTGGTCGTCCGGCCGTCGGGCCAGGTCTTGGAGGTCAGGTAGGAGGGAGCATGCTCGAAAGGGAAAGATAGTCGAGGAGGTGCTCGAAAAGAGGCTGGGGGATTACCTCTCGATACATGGCGGACAGGGAGAAAGAGTACGAGAAGATAGGGCTTTTAGAGAGGCTTATAAGGCTGGAGGAGGAGATCAGGGCTCAGCGGGAGCTTATGGAGGCGAAGTTCGAGGCGGTGGACAGGAGGTTCGAGGCCATGGCCCGCCGCTTCACCATGCTTACATGGCTGATATCGAGCCTGTTTGCTGCCTTGGCCCTTCTTATAACCGTGTTCAAGTTCGTCGGATAGGAGGTGGGGATGACAGCGAGCTTTATAGTCCTGGCGTTATGCTTCGGCAGCCCTGCCGGCTACCTCCCCACGGTGGAGGATACTATAACCGTCCGGGAATGGCTGACGGTCGGGCCCTTCTCGGTCGGCACCAGGGAGGGGTACATAGACCCCTTGGCGGACCAGGGTGGGGAGGAGGCGATCAGGCCCTAC
>QNCW01000111.1 GCA_003645885.1 Candidatus Latescibacterota bacterium
CTCTTCCTTCCGACCGGCCTGCACGAGCCCTTGTAGAGCATGAGCCTTACGGTTCCCGTCACAGGCTCCTGGGTCCTCTCCACGAAGGCGTCCAGCGCCTCCCTCAGAGGGCTGAACCACTGGCCGTAGTACACGAGCTCGGCGTACCTGAGGGCGACGAGCTGCTTGTAGTGGTAAGTGTCCCTGTCCAAAACGAACCTTTCTAAGTCCTCGTGGGCTATATACAAAAGCGTCCCACCTGGGGTCTCGTACACCCCTCTGCACTTTATCCCTACGAGCCTGTTCTCCACCATATCGGTCCTTCCCACCCCGTGCTTGGACGCCACCTCGTTTAGATGCTCCAAAAGCTCCACGGGAGCAAGCTTCCTTCCGTCCACGCCGACGGGCCTTCCCCTTTCGAACTCTATCTCGAGGTATTCCGGCTCGTCGGGGGCGTCCCTCGGGTCGGATGTGAGCTGGTACACATCTTCGGGTGGGGTGGTCCAGGGGTCCTCCAAGGGCCCGGCCTCGTGGCTGAGGTGCCAGAGGTTCCTGTCCCTGCTGTATATCTTCTCCTCGTCCACGGGGACCGGTATCCCCCTCTCCCTTGCGTATTTCAACTCCTCCTCCCTGGAACTCATCTCCCACTCCCTCCACGGGGCTATGACCTTGAGTTCGGGAGCCAGGGCCTTGTAGGTGAGTTCGAACCGTACCTGGTCGTTCCCCTTCCCCGTGGCCCCGTGGGCCACGGCGTCCGCGCCCTCGGCCTCGGCTATCTCGACCTGTCTCCGTGCTATGAGGGGCCTTGCGAAGGCCGTGCCCAAAAGATATCCACCCTCGTACACCGCCCCGGCCCTCAAAACCCGGAAGGCGAACTCCTCCACGAACTCCCTCCTCAGGTCCTCTACGTAGACCTTGCTCGCCCCGCTTCTGAGGGCCTTCTCCCTGAGGGCGTCCATGTCCTCCCCCTGGCCGAGGTCCGCCGTCATCGCCACGACCTCGCACCCGTAGTTTTCCCTGAGCCAAGGTATTATCACCGATGTATCGAGACCTCCCGAGTAGGCCAGGACGACCTTCTTAACCTTTCCCATTTCGCCTCCCATCCGGCAGTATGCTCTTATGTTTGTTCCAATATCTCGTGAAAGACGTCCACCACCTCGTCTATGTGCCTCCTCTCCACTATGAGCGGTGGGAGGAACCTCAGGGTGTTGGAGCCCGCCGTGCAAACGAGCACCCCCCTCTTCCTGAACTCCTCCACGAGGGCCTTGGCCTCGAACTCCGTGTCGACCCCGGCTATGAGGCCTATGCCTCTGACCTCCTTCACCTCCGACCTCCTGGCCTGGAGCCTCCTTAGCCTATCGTGGAGGTAATCCCCGTTCTCCCTGACCCTCATCAAAAACTTCGGATCGGACAGCTTCTCCAACACCTTTATCCCGACCGAGCAGACCAGGGGTCCACCTCCGAACGTGGAGGCGTGGTCCCCGGGGCCTATGTACTGGGCCACCTCCTCCCTCACCAACACAGCCCCCAGGGGAAGCCCTCCTCCCAAAGGCTTCGCTAAGGTCAGTATATCGGGTTCAACGCCGTAGTGCTGATATGCGAAAAGCTCCCCGCTCCTTGCGAGCCCGAACTGGACCTCGTCGAATATGAGCAACATCCCCCTCTCGTCGCATAGTTCCCTGAGGCCCCTGAGGAACTCCTCCTCAGCCGGTACGACCCCTCCCTCGGCCTGGAGGGGTTCCACGATTACCGCACAGGTCTGGGGCGTGAGCACCTTCTTGACGGAATCTAAGTCGTTGAAATGTGCGAAATCCACGCCAGGAAGCAGCGGCTCGAACCCTTTATGATACTTGTTCTGACCTGTGACCGAAAGAGCACCGTACGTCCTGCCGTGGAAGGAGTTGTGCATAGCCAATATCCTGACCTTGGGGGAGGAAAAGTTCTCGTGTCCCCATCTCCTCGCAAATTTTAAGGCCGCCTCCACGGCCTCGGCCCCGCTGTTGCAGAAGAAGACCCTATCGGCGAAGGACCTCTCCACGAGCATCTTGGCCAATACGACCTGGGGCTCGGTGTAGAAGAGGTTGGAGGTATGTATGAGGTTTCGGGCCTGCCCCGAGATCGTCTCCAAGATCTCGTAGTCTCCGTAACCCAGTGCGTTGACGGCTATACCGCTCACGAAGTCCAGATACCTGTTCCCCTCGGTGTCGAACAGGTGCATCCCGTTCCCCCTCTCCAGGACGAAGGGAGGGCGGGAGTACGTGTGCACGAGGTACTTGGCTTCCGCTTCTATCACCTCCCGTGTCCTCATGGCTCCTCCGTAAGTCGCCTTCGTACCTTCGTAAGGTCTTCTACAAGAAGCTCCCTGGCCCTGAGGAAGTCCTCCCCCTCCTTCCTGAGGATGTAGGCCGGGTGCAGGACCGCTATAGCCGAAGGTGCGTAGGGCGTGTCGGTGAACCACCTCCCCCTCTCCTCCGTCATCTTGAAGCCCTTGTGCAGAAGGAGGGAGGCTGCGGGTCCTCCTATGCAGACCAGGACCTTAGGTCTTATTATCCTGAGCTGCGCTTCCAGCCACTTCCTGCAGGCCTTCACCTCCGAGGCCCTCGGGGGACGGTTGCGAAGCCTGCCCCCGACCTCGGTCGCAGCCCTGCATTTCACTATGTTGGTTATGTAAAGCTCCTCCCTCTTAAGCCCGACCTCCCTGAGGACCGCTTCCAATAACTTGCCCGCCCTCCCCACGAACGGCCTCCCCGTCCTGTCCTCCCACTCCCCCGGTCCCTCCCCGACCAACACTATATCCGCCTCGGGGTCCCCCTCACCGAACACGACGTGGGTCCTGGTGCGGGAAAGCTCGCAGTCGGTGCAGCTCAGGGCTCGCCTCCTCAGGGCCTCCATCTCTTCGGCAGCTGAGGGCACTTCCTTCTCCTCAGGGCACTATCTCCGTCCCAACCCCCTTATCCGTGAACATCTCCAAAAGGAGGGCATGGGGCACCCTTCCGTCCACTATGTGCGCCTTGGGCACCCCCCTCCGGACGGCCTCTGCGCAGGCCCTGACCTTCGGTATCATACCTCCCTTTATCGTTCCCCTACCTATCAGCTCCTCCACATCCCCCACCGGGAGCGTGGATATGAGGCTTCCAGGATCGTCTGGGTCCCGAAGTATCCCCTCCACGTCCGTCAGAAATGCCAACTTCTCCGCACCGAGGGCCACGGCTATCTCCCCCGCAGCCGTGTCAGCGTTGACGTTATAGGCCCTCCCGTCCTCCCCGAGGCCTATCGGGGCGACCACCGGTATCACACCCCTTCCGCACAGCCTAAGGATGGGCTCCGGCTCCACCTTCCTCACATCGCCCACAAATCCTATGTCCAGCTCGTAGTCCTGCACCTTGACCTTATGCCTTCTTACATGCAAGATCTTGTGCTCCTTTCCAGAGAGTCCCTCGGCCCTCCCCCCGAGCTTCTTTATCCCCTCCACAAGCCCCTTGTTCACCTCTCCGAAGAGCGTCTCCTCAACTATCTTCATGGTGCGTTCGTCGGTCACCCTGAGCCCCTGCACGAACTTGGCTTCGAGCCCCTCCTCCTCCATCCTCCTGCTTATGGCGTGGCCGCCGCCGTGGACCAGGACCGGCCTTACACCTACGGTCTCCAGGAATATCAGGTCCAAGAGCAGACCCTCCTCGGTCGGGGATGTCATAGCGCTCCCCCCGTATTTGACGACCACCACCTTCCCCTTGAACCTCCTCAGGTAGGGGAGGGCCTCTATAAGGACCTCTGCCTTCTGCACGACGTCCATGTCCACCCCCCAAAGATACAATGTACTTCCCCCGATGTCAACTAAATTTCCCTTGCAAGGTCTTACCTTGCGTTCGGGTCGTGATCCTTCGGAGGTCCTTGAGATTCCCATCCTTTTTTGGTATATTTTCGGAGACATGAGATGGAAATTGACCTACCTCCTGGACGGAGCGTCCTCGACGGGGATGGTGGTGGCTTTATTTATGGCCCTACTGTACGCCCCTACCGAGAGGACCATGGGGCACGCCCAGCGCATCTTTTACCTCCATGTGCCTTTGGCGTGGGTCTCCTTCCTGGCCTTCTTCGTGGTCTTCCTCGGAGGAATAATCTTCCTGCGCACCCGGGACCTCCGCTGGGACAGGCTGGCCTTAAGTTCGGCCGAGGTCGGAGTTCTGTTCTGCACCCTTATGCTGATAACCGGGGCGATATGGGCTAAAGTGGCATGGGGCGTCTGGTGGCCGTGGGGGGACCCTCGGCTTACGACCACCTTGGTGCTTTGGCTCATATATTTGGGTTACATGCTGCTCAGGGCCCTTTCCGAGGAAGGAAGGACCGCAAAAGTTGCAGCGGTGTTCGGCATCGTGGGGTTCCTGGATGTCCCTGTGGTCTTCTTCTCGGTGAGATGGTGGAGGAGCATACACGGCGTCGTCGTGACATCGAAAGGCCTAAACCTCGACCCGAAGATGGCATCTGCGCTGTGGGTCTGCTTGGCAGCTTTCACGCTCTTGTATGCCTGCTTGCTCCTCCATAGGTTCCTTTTGGAGGAGGCGAGGGAAGAGCTATCCCGGACGGGCGAGGAGGTAGTATGACTTACCTGTTCGCAGCTTACCTTGTAGTCTGGATCGGCTTCTTCCTCTACCTTCTGAGCCTCTCGGAAAGGCAGAGGAGGCTCTCAAAGGAGTTGGAGGCGTTGAAGGGGCAGATCTCAGAGGGGGGTTGAGGTGGAAAGGTCGTCGGAATCAGCCCTCGGACTTCTCTCCGACGGGCTCGGCCTTTATAGACTTCATTTTTCGGCCTTCTTCGGCCCTGTGGCCATGATATACCTCCCTTACTACATCGTCCTTTCCCTTCTGAGGAACCTTCCCCCAGGTCCGGCCATCGTATGGATGGGCACATTGGGGACCCTCGCCCAGGCCTTGGCGACCGCCTCGGTCGTCTGGACCACAGCCCAGGTGAGGGAGAGAAAGCAGATCGGTATAGGGGAGGCGTTGGGGGCCATATCCGTAGGCGTTGTAGGAAGGCTCCTGGGAGCCCTGGTCCCTGCCCTCTTCCTCATCACCTTGGGTATAATGATCTTCGTCGTCCCGGGGCTCATTTTCTTAGTGTGGTTCGCCTTGGCGGGTCAGGTCGCTGTGTTGGAGGGAAGGACGTTCTGGAGCGCCCTCAGAAGGAGCCGGGAGCTGGTGAAGGGAAGGGGATGGAGGGTGTTTTATCTTCTTATCCTATTCATCTGCTTAAACTTCCTTCTGGTGGCCCTTCCCCTGACCCTGCTCCCCAGGTTCGCAGCCCCTTTGGGTCAAGTCCTCGGCCTCCTCTTCCTTCCATATCCACTCATAGTCATGACCCTTTTGTACCTCAGGGCCAGGGAGGAACTGTGAGGAGGATAGTCACCCTCACATCGGACTTCGGCACGAAGGACGGGTTCGTCGGGGCGATGAAGGGGGTCATACTTTCGCTCGCTCCCGAAGCTTCGGTCGTGGACATAACTCACGAGGTCCCACCGCAGTCGGTGTGGGACGCTGCTTTCGCCTTAGAGGCCTCCTGCCCCTACTTTCCCGAGGGGACCGTGCACGTCGCAGTCGTGGACCCGGGCGTAGGAGGGGAGCGTAGGGCCCTCATATTCCGCACAGGGAGGTATTTCCTCGTAGGGCCGGACAACGGTGTCTTCTCGCTCCTTCTCAAAAGGGAGCCCCCTATGCGGGTGGTCTCGATGGAGAACCGGGAGCTCATGCTTCCTGAGGTGAGCAATACGTTCCACGGAAGGGACGTATTCGCCCCCGCCGCCGCCCATCTGGTCCGTGGGGTTCCGTTGGACAGCTTCGGACCTGAAGTCGAGGATTGGGTGAACCTACACCTTCCCGAGCCCGAAGTAAGGGGGGACCTCGTCCTGGGAAAGGTCGTGCACACGGACCGCTTCGGCAACCTCGTCACGAACATAAAGATGGAACATCTCCCGTTCCCTCCCGAAGGGGCGGTGGTGAGGGCGGGAGGAGTTACCACGAAGATATATCCCGTCTACTCGTCGGTGCCGAAGGGGGCCCCCCTGGCCCTCTTCGGGAGCGGTGGGAGGCTCGAAGTTGCGGTGAGGGAGGGGAGTGCGCACCGGACCTTGGAAGTCGGGGAAGGGGATGAGGTGATCGTAGAGAGGGCGAGATGAAGGACTGGGAAAGGATAGGCCCGAAGCTGAACAGGTGGGTGAGCCTGCTCGTGGCCCTCGGGGTGGCGGTCTCCTTCTCGTCAGTGCTCTTCGCCTGGAAGATACCCGCCCCAGCTCCCTGGTCCGGGGTCCTCATGGCAGGGCTCTATGCGGAAGGGGTCGCCATATTCTTCGGTTTCGCTTTCAAATCCTTCTACTTCCTCCTCCACGCCTTCGCGGGCCCCGAAAGCCCTCACTTCCATCTGGCCGAGAAGGTGAGGCCGGTGGCCTTGGCATGTTTCCTAGGGTGTGTGGGAGCATTCGGTGCGGGGGTGATGCTCATGACCGCCTTCGCCCTCAGGAACTTCCTCTTTTAGGAGGGAAAATGAAGTTCGAACACTACATGCCGGTCCGGATAATCTTCGGATGGGGGAGGCTCTCGGAGCTCGGGGAGGTCGCATCCTCCTTCGGAAGGAGGGCACTTGTGGTGGTGGGAAGGGGGAGCGCAAGGAGGTCCGGGGCCTTGGATAGGGCCCTGGACTCCTTAAGGAGGGCGGGAGTTGAGGCAGAGGTCTTCGAAGGTGTCCCCCCCAACCCCACCTCCACCTTTGTGGACGAAGGGGCCGAGGAGGCGAGGAGGAAGGGGTGTGAGGTCGTCGTGGGCTTAGGTGGTGGCAGCAGCGTGGACTGCGCGAAAGCTATAGCTGTTGCGGCCGTCGGGGGGAGGCCCGTATGGGACTACGTGACCTCGGAGCACCCCAGCGGAGCCCTTCCGATGATCGCTGTCCCGACCACCTCCGGCACTGGGACGGAGGCCAACCCGTATGCCGTCCTCACCGAGCCGAACCTCAAGGAAAAGAGGGCCCTCAACAGACCCCCCTTCACCTATCCCAAAGCCTCCATAGTCGACCCGGAACTTACCCTGAGCCTCCCCCCGAGGGAAACGGCCGTAACGGGGATGGACGTGCTCTTCCACGCCCTGGAGGCCTTCGTGGGCAAGAGGTGCCATCCCTTCGTGGAGGCCGCCGCCGAGCTGGCCGTAAGGGGCGTGGCGAAGTTCCTCGTAAGGGCCGTGAAGAACGGAGGCGACAGGGAGGCAAGGGAGGGGATGTCCTTGGCTTCGACCGCCGCAGGGATGGCGATAAACGGAGGGGGGACGACGGCCCTTCACGGTATGGAACATCCCGTAAGTGCGCATTTAAACGTCGCCCATGCGGAGGGGCTCTGCGCCCTTTCTGGACCTTACCTTAAGTACCTGGCGGAAGTGGTCCCAGGGAAGATGGCCCGTGTCGCCGAATGGCTCGGGGAGGAGAGGGCGGCGGAGAGGGCCGTAGTGGCCGTAGAGGAGCTTAAGGAGGAGTTAGGATTGAACCTCAGGCTGAGGGATCTGGGCGTCTCCGAGGACATGCTTGAGACTTTAACCAATGACACCCTTAGGGTTATGGGACACAACGTGGCCAACACCCCTGGAGAGCCGGACGGGGAGAGAATATACGAGTTCTTCAGGGAGGCGATGTGAAGGGTCGGAGGTCTTGACAAGTGGAGAATTGTTTTGTATATTATCGTAGAACCTTTAGGGAAAGTTAAGATGTTCCGGCCGAGAGGGTTCATCTTCTATCTCATCTCGGCAGTCCTGTACATAGGCTGTGTCAAAAGCACGAGCCCGGGCGAGGATGGCCGGATTTTCTTATTTATAGACCTTGACCCTAAAAAGA
>QNCW01000112.1 GCA_003645885.1 Candidatus Latescibacterota bacterium
AGAGGCCATGGAGGAGGTAAGGAAGTATCTACAGGCCAGAAACATACTTAAGATATATCCCGGAGAGGACATCGTCGAGAAAATAGCGGAACTTTCCCGAAGACACAGCGTTTCTGGCCCCCGTATCTTCGACCTCAAGCTCGTTGCCACCATGCTCTCAAACGGTGTCAGGCGTCTTTACACTTACAACGAAGAGCACTTCAAAGACTTCGAGGAGATAGAGGTGGTGGTCCCGTAGGTTCTTTGAAGATGGAAAGGAGTCGCTTCGATGGAATACATCGTCACAGTTATGGCGCACGATCGCCCTGGTATAGTCGCCGGCATCGGAAGGGCCATCTACGAAATGGGCGGCAACGTAGAGGAGCTCAGCCAGACGGTGGTGAGGGGGTACTTTACCATCATAGTCTGCGCCACCTTCCCCCATTCCCCGTCGTGTGAAGAGGTGAAAGGAGCGATCGAGTCCACGGGCGCACCTGGCGAATTAGATGTCGCCGTGCGCATCCGGAAGCCCGATGAACCTTTGAGCGCCACGCCTCCATCGTACGACCATTTCGTCTTGACGCTCTTCGGCCGAGATCGGCCCGGCGTCATCTACCACATGGCGTCCTATCTCGCATCGCACGGCATCAACATCACGGACCTTTACGGCAGGACGAGCGATGGGGAGTTTACGATAGTGCTGGAGCTTTCGGTGCCACCGGAGCTCGATCCACGCAAGCTGAAGCACGACTTAGAGGAGTTGGGGCGCTCCTTCGGAATGTCAGCGCACTTCCAACATGAGAACCTGTTCAGGGCGACGCACGACCTGCGCTCGCTCGCCATGCCAAGCGTATAGAAGGAGGTGGTTTCGATGGTGAGGACGGAGGACATATTAGCCACGATACGCATGATCCACGAGGAGAACTTCGACGTCCGCACGGTCACGATGGGGATAAGCCTTCTGGATTGCCGCTCCGAGGACATCGGGAAGCTCTGCCGGCGTATTTACGAAAGGATACTCTCGCGTGCTGGCAAGCTACGGGATGCGTGTGAGGCTTTGACGGCGAAATACGGCGTTTCAATCGTGAACCGGCGCATAGCCGTCACTCCCATCAGCCTGATCGCCGCCGGACATGGCCACGAAGGCTTCCTGAAGGTCGCCCATGCGCTCGACCACGCTGCCTGTGAGCTCGGGGTGGATCTGATAGGCGGCTATACGGCCCTGGTCCATAAGGGGATGACGCCGGACGACGAAACTCTGATCCGCTCGCTTCCCGAGGCCCTATCCGAGACCGAACGGGTGTGCGCCTCGGTCAACGCCGCCTCCACGGCCGCGGGCATCAACATGGACGCCATCCTCCTTGTGAGCCAGATGTTGCTTGAGCTTGCACACCGTACGGCCGAAAGGGACGGCTTCGGGTGTGCCAAGTTCGTCGTGTTCGCAAATGCCCCCGAGGACAATCCCTTTATGGCGGGTGCCTTCAACGGCGTCGGCGAGGCCGAATGTGTCGTCAACGTCGGCGTGAGCGGTCCTGGGGTCGTGAAGGGGGCGATAGAGAGAAGCAAGGAGATGAACCCGGATCTGAGCCTGGGCGATATCGCCGAGGTCATCAAGACCACGGCCTTCAGGTTGACGCGCATAGGCGAGCTGATCGGCCGGGAGTTGGCCCATATGGTCGGGGCCAAGTTCGGCATAGTCGACCTCTCCCTGGCCCCGAGTCCGAAGGTAGGAGACAGCGTCGGAGAGATCCTTCAGGCTATGGGGATAGAGGCCATCGGCGCGCCGGGTTCTACGGCTGCCCTCGCCCTTCTGACCGACGCTGTCAAGAAGGGGGGGCTTTTCGCCTCATCTGCGGTCGGGGGGTTATCGGGGGCCTTCGTACCGGTATCGGAGGACATCGGGCTTTCGGCGGCCGTCTCCGCAGGACATCTGACGATCGAAAAACTCGAAGCCATGACCAGCGTGTGTTCCGTGGGGCTCGACATGATAGCGGTCCCGGGCGACGTGGATGCCGAGACCCTCGCCGCTTTGATAGCCGATGAGCTGGCGATAGGCGTGGTCAACCACAAGACGACGGCGGTGCGAATCATTCCGGTCCCCGGGAAGAAGGCCGGCGAAGGGGTCGTCTTCGGAGGGCTCTTCGGCGGGACGACCGTGATGGATGTCCGTAACGCCGGATGTAGCCATAGGTTCGTCCGTCACGGCGGCCGCATACCGGCTCCTCTGACCAGCCTGCATAACTGAAACCGGTAGATGGACCGCAGAGAACTCAACGAAACCCTGCGCCTTCTGGCTCGCAAATATGCCGAGATAGCTCGTGAAACCCTCGGGGACGATCTGGTCTCGGTGGTGCTCTTCGGCTCGGTGGCCCGGGGGGAGGCCACCCCCACATCGGACATAGACATCCTTCTGGTCGTGCGGGGCTTGCCGGCCAAAGGGGCATTCAAGAGGAGGGCTGTGATCGAACCGGTGCGGGAGCGCATAACCGAGGATTTAGAGTCCCTGTGGCAGAAGGGAGTTTACGTGGACTTCGTGGAGGTGCTCTACACCCCCGAGGAGGCCCAGATCGTCAGGCCGATCTATCTGGATATGACGGAAGAGGCCGTATTGCTTTACGACGAAGAGGGCTTTTTCGAGGGCATCTTAAAGCGCCTGAGGGAACGCCTCCGGGAGATAGGGGCCCAGCGCAAGACATTGGGGAAGATCCGATACTGGGACCTGACCCCGGATGGAACGCCCAGGGAGGTGGTGCTTTGAACAACCGCCTGGGGGCGAGGAGCTACGTAGAGAGGGCGGGGAGCGTCCTGGAGGAAGCCAAGTTCCTCTACGACAGGGAAAAATGGAATTTGGTGGTCCGCCGATGTCAGGAAGTCGTGGAACTCGCCCTGAAGGGAGCCTTGCTGTGGGCTGGAGTGGACTTCCCCAGGGCACACGATGTGGGGGCCACACTGCGGAGGAACGTCGATCGGTTCCCGGAATTCTTCGCCTGTAACGTACCCCGGATGGCCTCCCTTTCCCGTAGATTACGGGCGGAAAGGGAGCTGAGCTTCTACGGCGACGAAGAGACAGGACTTCCCCCTGAAGAGCTTTATTCTGAAGACGACGCCCGGGAGGCTCTGGCCCAAGCCGAGTGGGCATGGGAATTGTGCGATCGTCTAACCCAGACCTCCTGAGGAGGTGAAAAGCCACGGCTGAGGAGATACCCTTTCAAATTGTGACAAAGCCAAACCTTTACCTTACCAGCAAAGTCTAAGTCAGACATACTACTATGACCTTTGCAGGCAAGCCATTGCATCTCAAGTCCCTCTTCTTTCAAACTCCTCACAAATACCTCCGCACTGTCTTCCTGTCGTGAGAAAACTCCCTAAGCCTGTGACGAACTGTTGGGTTGTCCCAAAGTGACATCCTGAACACCCCCTCTCGCTGGAGTATCCAGGGAATTTTAGCTTTGTCAAGGGTGGGGAGGTTTAGCTTTAACGGAACAAACTCCGGAAAATCCCTTGCGAATGATGTGTGGAAGGCTTATATTTTGGAAGGTTAACCCCATCCGGTCCGCACATGAGACTGCTCATAGTGACGCAGGCAGATCCTCTCTACATGCCGGTCTTCTTCAAGTTCTTCACGGAAAACCTCCGCAACCCCGAGGTGGAGGTCCGTAAGGTCATCATCCTCAGACCCCTGAACCAGAAAGATAAGTTCGGACTTTTGAAGAAGGTCCTGGACCTCTACGGAGCGTGGGGGACCTTCAGGCTGCTCCTGAGGATCCTGCGGGTGAAGGTCGGGACCGGGACGGTAGAGGGGTACCTGAAGAGGGCCGGCATAGGGTACGAATATGTGGAGGACATAAACGACGGCTCAGTGGCGGACTACGTAAGGAGGGAGGGGATAGACCTCATAGTATCCGTAGCAGCGTCGCAGATGTTCTCCAGGAAGCTCCTCTCCAGCCCCCGCTACGGGTGCATAAACGTCCACCACGGAAAGCTCCCGGAATACAGGGGCATGATGTCGAACTTCTGGCAGATGTACAACGGGGAGGAGTTCGCGGTCGTGACCTTCCACAGGATGACGGAGGACCTGGACGGAGGGGAGGTACTTTTAGAGAAGAAGGTGAAGATAAATTACGATAGGCCTTTGGATTACCTTATAAAGAAGACAAAGATCTTCAGCGCATTATACATGTTGGACCTATTGGACGAGATAGCTGAGGACCCCGGAAGGCTCCTCCAGGGCAGGCCGCAGGAAGGCAGGAAGGGATACTATTCCTTTCCAGGTAAGGAGCATAGGATAGCGTTCAGGAGGAAGGGGCTGAAGTTGCTATGAACTTCCTTCTTTCCTTCGATGTAGAGGATTGGTTCCAGGTGGAAAACTTCAGAGGAGCCATAGACAGAAGCCTCTGGGAACACTGGGACCGAAAGGAAAGCAGGGTCGTGGGCAATACCTTGAGGTTGCTGGAACTCCTCGACGGACAAGGAATAAAGGGTACCTTCTTCGTACTTGCCTGGATAGCCGAAAGGCATCCGGAGCTTGTAAGGGAGGTTTCGTCCTGCGGCATGGAGGTGGCCTCCCACGGATATGCCCACGAACTCACATACGGTATGACCGAGGAGGAGCTCAAGGAGGACCTCAGACGCTCCAAGGGGATCTTGGAGGACATAACCGGGAAGGAGGTCCTAGGGTACAGGGCTCCGAGCTTCTCCATAACGCAGGAGGTCTCGGAGCTGGTCGGGGAGGTCGGGTACAGGTACGACTCGAGCTACAACCCCTTCACCGGGAACAAGAGGTACGGAAGCGTGGACCTGTTGGTGAGGGACGGCAGAGGGTTCTACAGGATAGGGGACCTCGTGGAGGTGCCGATACCTTTGGTCAGGTTCATGGGGTTGGACTTCCCCGTAGGGGGCGGGGGGTACTTCAGGCTCTACCCCCTTCCCCTGTTCGAGGCCTTGGCCAGGAGGTACCTGAGGGAGCAGGGATACTACCTTTTCTACCTCCATTCCTGGGAGGTGGACCCCGAACAGCCGAGGGTTAAGGGGGTGCCAAAGGGATACTACCTCAGGCACTACTTCGGCCTTCGGGAGGCTTACATGAAGCTCGAAAGGTTCCTCAGGGATATGAAGGACTTGGGTGTGAAGTTCTCCTCCATAGGGGAGTTCGTAGGGCCTGCGCTCGGATGATCCGGAGGACTCATGTTCAGGATAGCCTTGGCGCAGATGAACGCCACCGTCGGGGACTTGGAGGGGAACGCCGAGAAGATCTTGAGGTTCGCCGAGGAGGCGCGGAAGGAAGGGGCGGACCTCGTGGCCTTCCCGGAGCTCGCCCTCACGGGATACCCTCCGGAGGACCTCCTTTTGAAGCCGAGCTTCATAGAGGGGAACTTGAGGGTTTTGAGGGAGCTCGTTCCGAAGTTGAAGGGGATCATATCTGTGGTCGGATTCGTGGACAAGGACGCTGACATCTACAACGCCGCAGCGATCGTGGCGGACGGAAAGATGGTGGGGGTATACCACAAGGTCTACCTGCCCAATTACGGGGTCTTCGACGAATACAGGTACTTCAAGCCAGGTTCGGAATATCCCATCTTCGCCTCGGACGACCTCACCTTCGGGGTGAACATATGCGAGGACATCTGGTATCCCGGAGGGCCGACGTATTTCCAGAGCCTCAAGGGAGATGCGGACCTTATAGTGAACATCTCGTCCTCACCCTACCATATGGGCAAGGGACACCACAGGGAGAGGATGCTTTCGACCAGGGCCTTGGACAACATCGTCATAGTGGCCTTCGTGAACATGGTCGGAGGGCAGGACGAGCTCGTATTCGACGGCCACAGCCTCGTGTTCGACGAACGGGGGGAGAAGCTTGCGGAAGGTGCCTGGTTCGAGGAGGAGCTTTTGGTCGTGGACCTTCCCGTAGGGGAGGTCTTCCGCACGAGGTTGCACGACCCGAGGAGGAGGAGGGTGAACCTGGAGGAGGGCGAGGTCCCCCGCATATCCGTCCCCAAGTTCAGGCGGTCCCCGAAGCCCCCCATATCCCCCCCCAAGCGTGAACCTCCCGGGCCAGAGGAGGAGGTGTACAGGGCCTTGGTGTTGGGGACGAGGGACTACGTGCGCAAGAACGGGTTCAGCAAGGTCGTCGTGGGCCTCAGCGGCGGCATAGATTCTTCGCTTACGGCTGTCATAGCCGCCGACGCTTTGGGGCCGGAGAACGTGGTCGGGGTGGCGATGCCGTCCCAGTATTCCTCCGAGGCGAGCATGAAGGATGCGGAGGAGGTCGCAAAGAACTTGGGCATCAAGTTTCTGACGCTCCCGATACGGGACATATTCGATGCGTACCTGAGGACGCTCTCAGAGGTCTTCGAGGGCACGGAGCCCGACGTGACCGAGGAGAACATCCAGGCCAGGATAAGGGGGAACCTCCTCATGGCCCTCTCCAACAAGTTCGGTTGGCTCGTGCTCACGACGGGGAACAAGAGCGAGGTGAGCGTGGGGTATTGTACGTTGTACGGGGACATGGCTGGAGGGTTCGGGGTGCTGAAGGATGTGCCGAAGACCTTGGTCTACAGGCTTGCGGAGTACAGGAACCGGGTGGGCGAGAGGCCCGTGATACCCAGGAGCGTGCTGGAGAAACCCCCCTCGGCGGAGCTTCGTCCAGGGCAGAAGGATACGGATACCCTCCCTCCCTACGAGGTCCTCGATCCAATAATAGAGGCGTACATAGAGTACGACAGGAGCCCTAAGGAGATGATGAGGATGGGGATGGAGGAGGAGGTCGTGAGGAAGGTCGTGGGGATGGTCGACAGGAACGAATACAAGCGCCGTCAGGCCCCGCCCGGCGTAAAGATAACCCCGAGGGCCTTCGGGAGGGATTGGAGGCTTCCGATAACCAATAGGTTCAGGGAGTAAGGGATGGCTGTGCTCGTAGCCCTGAAGGACAGGTCCCTGAGGGAGAGGGTAGGTGGGGCCATAAGCCTGAGGTTCCCCGTGACCCTCTCGGACGGCCTTCCACAGGACCCAGACACGTACGACGTCCTGGTGGTGGATTTGGACGATGTCCATCGGCTCAGGGGCCTCGGGGCGTCCATCATCGCCGTCGTGCACCCCGACCGGGACGACCTGGAGGACTTGGAACTTGCCGACGACTTCGTCTCAGCCCAGGCTTCGGAGAGGGAGTTCCTCCTCAGGGTGGCGAGGGCCGCAAGGGGGAAGGATGGAAGGGCAAGCATAAGGCTCAGGGACTTGGTCATATATCCCGATTCGTACGAGGTGTTCCTGGACGGAAGGCCCGTGGTGCTCACCCTCAAGGAGTACGAGCTTCTAAAGTTGTTGGCATCCCACCCGGGCAGAGTCTTCACGAGGGACGCTATATTGGATTCCGTATGGGGGGAGGACTACTTCGGGGGACCCCGCACGGTGGACGTGCACATAAGGAGGCTGAGGGCGAAGATAGAGGTGGGCGGAAGGAGGTTCATAGAGACGGTGAGAGGGGTGGGGTACAGGATGATATGAACTTTAAAACCGAGGAGGTGGCACAGATGAGATGGCTGTGCATCCTGTTGGGGGTGCTGTGGGGACAGATGACCTCCGCCCAGGAGCCGAAGGATCTATGGGACCTCCTGGACCGAAGCATCCAGAGCGAGAGGACGGTGCTTCCCGAGGAGATATCCTTCGGGGCTCCTGGACTGAAGGAGGAAAGGGAAAGGCCTGAACTTGTGGAGAGGGGACCGAGGGTGGAGAGGGTCGTAGCCTTGGACAGGCC
>QNCW01000113.1 GCA_003645885.1 Candidatus Latescibacterota bacterium
CCCATACCTCGGCGAAGAAGTTGGTGCTATATGAAAGCACCGCCGTCCTGAACCTCACCTCAACAGGCTCATCGTCCCCCACCTTCCTCGGAAGGAAGACCTCTAAATACCTATCCCCCACATGAAGCGAATCCCGGTTCTCTTGCTTTCCCCCGATCCTCAGCTCCTCGAACTTTGGCCTTACGGGCGTGAATATCCTTACAGCGTCGAACACCTCCTTCCTTCCCGGCGCGGAGGCCTTGAGGGCGAGCACGAAGCTCGTATCCATCCCGACCTCCACCTCGGCCACCCCTTCCTCAGGCCTGGGGTCTCCCTCTACACATATCTCTCCCAAGATCTTGTCCGCAAGAGGAGGGGAAAGCTCTATCCAGACGGAATCCAGCCTTCCGAAAGCCCAGGGGTCTTCGCTGTACATCCTCACCTGGAACTGTATGTACCTCCTTACATCGGGTATGCCCACCTCCTCCCCCGAGGCCTCCACCGTGACCCAATCGCTCCAGTTATCCCTGTCCGGCTCTATAATCCCCCTCATCCCCACATAGGGACGGTGGGTCCTGTCGAACTCCACACGCCTCACCCCGAGGCTTAGGTACTCCTCCCTGCTCACCACCTCCCCCCTCTCATCGAGCATATCGTCGGTCCTGTAGTATATGAGGGGGGTATCGTCCTTCCCGGTCCTCACCTTCACCTCCACCCTCACAGGAGCATCCGGGTCCTCGACCGGGACGGGGTCAATGAGCCTCTCCTCCCAAAGCTCCCTTACGCTCTTCCTCCCGAGGTCGAGCTCGCTGTACTCGCCGGGCTCCTCGGGCTCCTTCCAACTCCACTCCTTCCTCCATCTGAACTTTTTAAGATCATAAAATATCCTGCCGAAGTTCATGGGGCCTTTGAGGTCTATGATCTTGGATGTGTACCAAGCCTCGGGGGAGAACCCCTGCCCGTACAGCTCTATCTCAGCCAAGGTGAAGCCGTAATCCTTGGACCTGGAATCCAACATGAAGAACCTTAAGGGCTTAAGTGGGAACTCTATGTTCACAACTTTCTTATAGTTGGCCATGTTCTTCTCGAGGACGAAGTCCAGGGGTTCGGGGTCGGCCGGAAACCTCAAAGGCGAAGGTGGCTCATTGTAAAGCGAAGCTGATACTATATATTGCCTCATGTAGCTCTCGTAGAAGGGGCTTCCTGCATACCAGTTCCCCGGTTTTATAAGCTCGTCCGACCACTTCGGATAGAACACGAACCTGTTCACCCTGACCGGGACCCCGGTATCGAAGACGTAGTTCTCCCTGTGGGGAGCCCTCATCAGGCTGAGGGGCAGCGTGTGCGCAGTCCGAGGGTCCCCATCGAACATGATGGGATGTGGGTTCCACCTCCAAACCCTGGGGTCCTCCCCCTCGACGTATCCGCTCAGCTCGGGAGGGAGGCCGCAGGACTTATCGTAGTCAACCCTCCTATCTTCCCAGCCGTCGGGATACCAAACGACGCCCTCCTCGTCCTTCTTATCCAACATCTGAAGGATGTTCTGGTAAGGCTTGTACTCCCTGAGCTGGAGCGAGCCTGTGGGAGTGATGTCGAAGGCTGTCCTCTTCCCTGGCCATCCGTGCCTCCCCCCTAAGACCAGCCTGTTCTGGGCACCTATGTCGAAAGCGAGCAATATCGCTAAGAGCACCCCCATCCTCCCTCCTCAGTACACCACGACGACCGACCTCGAGCGCCTGAAGGTCTTGTTCTGGGTCTCTACAGATATCGTGCAGATGTACACCCCAGGGGGTACGAGGTTCCCCTCCCCATCCCTACAGTCCCACCTCTCTTCGTACAATCCATTTTTCCGTCTACCCTCGTCGAACTCCTTGACGAGCCTGCCGGTAATGTCATATATCCTGATCCTGACCCTCGCGCTGGAGAGGGGGTCCATCTGGGTTACGGCGTAGGAGAAGGAGACCTCCCTGTTTTCGGCGTCGCACACCGCAGGCGATACATCGAACTTGGGCAACACATTTCCTATGAAGTTCCTGGCCAGGTTCACCTTGAGACAGTTCGTGCCGACATCCGGATCGGCATCGCCCGGCTCTATGATCTGCGGAAGCTCCTGAGCCTGAGTATCCAAGACGTATCCCCTGAACTCCTTGGCGTAGGTCATGACGGAGCTTTGGAACTCCACCTTCAACGGGACGTTGTTGCGGATGTCTATCCTGTGCTCAGGAAACTCCACCCTGAGGAAATCTTGCCCCTCGATGTACTCGGGCTCCACTTCTTCTCCGCCGAGCTCGAGCCTTACGAACTTCGGCTTCGTCCCTGTCTCTATCTCTATGCAATCGAAGCCCCTCTGGGAGGGGGATGTGAAGTTCGCCTTCACGCAGTACACGAAAGTGTCCTCCCTGCCGGGCACCACCTCAGCTATCCCTCCAGAAGGCCTGGGCTGGCCCTTTACGGAGATCTCGCCGAGCACCCTATCCGCCAGGAGGGGGGTGCTGTATTCCAGGACGAAGTCCCCCACCTTCGCCGTTTCGGTAAGCTTTCCCGAAATATGTATCCTGAACTGGAAGTACCTCCTCGGTCCGGACGTGGGGAAGGTCTCCCCTGGCTTCAAAACGTACCAAGGACTCCAGTTCTCCCTGTCCTCGACCTTAGAGCCCCTCTGCGACGGCTGCGACTCCCATTCTTCCTCGGTTATCTCGACGGTGTCCCCCCTGGCGTAATAAACTATGGGCGTCGGATCAAGTCCGCTCCTTCCCTCGACCTTGACCGAAACATCGGCGTCCGGGGCCTCCACGAGCTCCTCCCCGACCCTTCTCCATCTGGACACCTCCCACGAGACCTTCCCGAAGTTCGCCCTCCGTCCGAGGTCTATAACCTGGGAAAGGTAGAAAGACTCCAAGCTGAAGCCCGAGCCGTAGAACTCCACCTCGGCGAGCTCGAAGGGATCGTTCCTCATGTTGGTTATCTTGACGAACCTCACGAGTCTCGGACTGAACCTAAGGTCCACGATGCTTTCATCGTTCTCAGGACGGCCAACAAGCTCCGACCATACCGGCCTGCCCTCCCGAAACGTGAAGCCGTCGCTTACCTTGATCATGAAACCCTTCATGTAGTAATCCTTGTAATATCCAAGTTCGTCCTTCCCCTCCTGTCTCGGGTAGAACCTTATCCTGCCTATATACAGCGGCTCGCCGAAGTCGAAGTAGAATGGATATCCATAGTATTTGATGCCCAAGGTCTTGAACATATCACCAGTGGAGGTGGATGGGTCCCCGTCCACCAAGAAGAGGAAGGACTTGTGCTGGTAGGCCGCAAGCGGGACCCATACCCTGGGAGTTCCAGTGGCCGTATAATCCTCCGGACTCCCCGGCTCCCAGTCCAGCTTCAACGCTACATTTTCGTCGGGCCTCAGCTCCCTGGGCTGTATACAACCCGGAGAGGCTTCGAAGTCTATCCCGGACATACTAAGACAAAGGGCCTTCCAATCTTCCACCCTCCACTCCCTGACCCTCGCCCCCGCACCTCCGCAGACGAGGAAGGCCGCCAGGAAGGCCGTTACACGCAGGTACCTCATTCTCCCCTCGCTACCTTAGGCTCACGGGCCCTGTAAACCTCCCTCTCGAAGTGGAAGGCCATGTCCACTGCCTCGAGAGGTTCGCCCATGTAATCGAACCTGAGGACCACATCCCTGAGGCGTACTATGAAATCCGTTACGTCCGTATGCAACGGAGGAAACACTATGTATCCTTCCCTCTCCTGACCACTGAAGACAGGAGCTTTCTGGTACAGGGTCCTCTTCAATATGTCCATCCTCTCCTTAAATTCCCCGTAAGGGTTCCCCGCACAGCCTACGATATAACGGCTAAAGAAGTTCTCTAGGTCTAATAAACTCAAAGGCCTATATCTACGGCCGTTGGACGCCACTATCTCCGCCTTGAGGGGGTCGACCTCCACCTTAGGAAATTCGTAGTTTTTAACCCTCAACCTGAAGACCGTGAACCTCGTCGGCGTCCATTTCTCCCCTAAGGGACGCCAATGTCCATAAGTGTATGGGTTCACCCCCTCCTTGGTAGCAGTAGGGAACTGTCTGTTAAGCTCCTCGTCGGTCATGGGCCTCAGGCCGACCTCGAACCGGCCGATGGAATGTTCGACCGTCCCATCGTCCAGGACGACGACACCTTCCTCCTGTCCCTCCTCCGGAGCCGGACGCACAGGGCCGGCGAAGTAGCGATAACCCACTGTAGCGCAACTTATGGACAACAAGGCCGCAAGCAAACTCTTCCTCAAGGCCTCCTCCCTAATAAAATAAGGGGGCGAAAGGTCTTTAATTTTCCCTTCCGCCCCCAAGGCCGACTCCCTTACTTGAAGCTCGCCTTCAAGGCACCCCAGGAGCTGGGCTCGACCGCCACCGTCGTACCCACCTCGTACAGTGGGTTGTCCACGAGGTAGGCATCGTTACAGTGGTCGGCGTTCTTCCAAAATGCGTTCCCCTCGGGGCCCATGGTCCCTATCTGGGTATCCCTGGTGCCGAGCTCCGTGTCGGCATCGTCCCATGCGACCCCAAAGCCTATGGGCTCACCAGCATTGTACGAGGCCAAGAGGTCGTGCCTGACCGCATCTTCGGGCGACGCCGCTCCCTCATCCCAGAGGGCGAGCTTCCATTCGAAGGCGTAGGTCACGTTCTCTGTCTCGGTGGGTGTCACGACCTCTGCGTAGAAGTAATCCGGACCTGACATCCACTTGGCCTCTTCCTTGGCCCAGATGTGGCACCTGGTGGCGTCCTCATCGGCTCCCGGCTCCAACGGAAGCTCGCCGAGCCTTATCCCAAACTGCTGGGCGTTCTCGGCATGGATGCCCGTCCTGTAGTCCCCACCCGAGTTGTCGGCATCCACTACCATCTCGAGGTCATCCTCCTTCCATGCGTCGCCGTTCCTGGGGACGCCTATGAGGAGGATGTCGTCGGTCACCCTGCTGTACCCGTAGAGGAAGTTATCGGTGCCCCATCCGAGGTAAAGGACGGCTGACCAATCCTCAGGACCGGAGGGCTCACTTCCGGTGACTATCCCGAAGTATTCGGGGTTATCCGTCGAGGAAAGCATCATCTCCTGGGGATAGAAGGTTGGGTCCTCCCACTCGGTTCCGGCCCCATCTATAGTGACACGACTCGCATCGATGTAGGGGATCAATATGTCTGGACCGGTACCAGCGTACACCGTCCCTGCTACAAACGCACACGCCACCAACGCCAACCAAGCTGCCCTCATCTCTCCCTCCTTTCTAAAGGGGCCCAACGACTACAACACCTCCAACGATCTGCTCCGAAGGCCATCACCCCCTTTCCGAAGATTTCTGGCGTCCCTAATATATAAAACGGCTTCACGCTTGTCAAGACCTTTTTCTTTTTCTACTTCTTTATTTTCTTTTTTATTTATCAATTACCAGGCCAATGAGCCAGACATAATGGCCTACACCTCCACAGGCTTGGGGAATTTTAGCTTACGGAGCATCCGGACCCCAACTTGACTTTTCACCTCTGCGAAGGTATCTTTGAACGACACTCAAAGGAGGAAGATATGAGCCTTCTGGGCGTAGATGTGGGGACGACAGGAACCAAAGCCGTGGCGTTCAACTTAGAAGGGGAAGCGATCGCCTCGGCCTACAGGGAGTATCCCCTGTTAAGCCCGAGACCCGGGTGGCTCGAGCTGGACGCCCGTAAGGTGGGGAAGGCCGTGCTGGACGTCGTGAGGGAGGTGGCCTCGAAGACCAAGCACGACCCGATAAGGGCCCTCAGCGTCTCCTGCCAGGGTGAGGCCACAGTTCCCGTATCGAGGGACGGGGAGGTACTCTACAATACCTTTCCGGCACGGCCGTGGGGGAGGTACCGAGGAAGAGGGCCTCCCCGAGGGCGTCTTAGCCGTCACCGGGGGACACGACCAACCCTGCAACGCCCTGGGCTCGGGCGCCGTGAGGGAGGAGGTAGCTGCCTAATGAGAGGTCTGCTGGAGCTGGCAAGGCCCCTCAACATGGCGATCGGGTTTGCGGCCGTCGTGGTCGGGGCTCTCGTGGCAGGTTCCCTCGGGCCCGTCTCCGACGTCCTGAGGGCGGCCCTTTCAGCGTCGTTGATATTGGGAGGTGGAAACTCCCTAAACGACCTCTGCGACCTGGAGGAGGACAGGAGGAACAGGCCCTCAAGGCCCATACCGTCGGGCAGGGCCTCGCCTACCGCCGCAGGGATCTGGGCCGCCCTCCTCTTCGCCTCCGGGCTTCTTATGGCATTTCCCTTGGGCCGTCCCTTCCCCTTGGCCCTCTCGGCCGTCGGGCTCCTCGTGCTGTACGATATCCTCCTCAAACGCCTGCCCTTGGTGGGAAACCTGGCCGTGGCCCTCCTCGGGGGGGCCGCTTTCCTCTACGGAGGGATGGCCGTCGGAAGGATCGAAGGGGCCTTGGTCCCAGCGGTCCTCGCCTTCCTCTTCCACCTCGGAAGGGAACTCATCAAGGACGCCGAGGACGTGGAGGGGGACAGGAAGGCTGGGGTCAGGACCTTGGCTGTGGTCCGGGGGAGGGACTCCTCCCTCCGCTGGGCGAGCGCAACCTTGCTCCTTACGGCGGTCCTCGCCCCTATCCCTTTCTTCTTGGGGATGTATCGCTGGCCTTATATGGTCGTGGTCCTGTTGGGGGTGGACCCCGTGCTCGCCTATGTTGTGTACGTGCTCCTCGGATGCCCCGACCGAAGGACCTTGGGACGGTTAAGCCGCATCCTTAAGGCGGATATGCTATTGGGTCTGGCAGCCTTGGTGGCGGGAAGGTGAGCAGGAAGGCCGAGGGACGAGACTGAAGTTCTCCTTCCGTCCCACCGGCCAACGTTTCAGTACACCTCGGGCCAGAAGCTCCTCGCCACCCTGACCTTAGAGCCTCCCATAACGGCCGAGGAACTTCGTAAGCTTCCTTACGAGGGTCCCGTGGCCCATCTCCGGACCTCCCGGATATCCCACCCCTAAGACGGGATACGACCTCAGCTCGCCGTCCGACCTCCGGACGACCCCGACCCCAGCGTAGAGGGGAAACCTGTAGAACAGCACAGTATGCGCCCTGAGCTCCGCTCCGAAGGAGCTCCTGCCCTCAGTCCCCAGGTCCCAGAAGGCAGCTCCGGAGATCCCTTCCAAAAACAGGGGAAAGCCCGCCGGGCCCCTGTCCACGTAGAGGAGCGGAAGGTCGTACTCAAGGGTGACCAGGGCGGCCCTCGTCGCCACGTCGTCGTATCCCCTCGGAATTGGGACATATCCTTCGAAGGGGCTCCCCTCGGAACGAAGTCCGAAAGCGAACATCATCCTGAACACACCATGTGGAGGGCCTAAGGGCAAGTTCCAGGTCAAGGTTCCGTGGAACTCGGATGCCCTCACATCCCCTCCGGACGAGCTCCACCCGAGCTCGAGCCCCCTCGACCTCGAGGGTACGAGGTCCCTGTAGCACATCTTCACATCCCAGAACGAAAGCTCCCCGAAGCTCCCCACATAGCTCCCCTCCACGGGCATCGCCCCTTCATATCCCTCGGGAAGTTCGAGACACCTCGTGCTCCCGAAGGCCACCCCGATCTGGACCGTCCCGCCGACCTGCCTCCCCCCCGCCTCCAGAAAGATCGGCACCTCCACCGAAACCCTCAACCCCCTGTCCCTCGACCAATAGAGGCTGTCGGGTTCCTCCAGGAGCCCCTTCGAGCCCTCGGTCCAGTCCTGGAGGTAGA
>QNCW01000114.1 GCA_003645885.1 Candidatus Latescibacterota bacterium
ATCTCCCTGGCCCCCTCCAAGGCCCCGTTCCCTATCTTCACTATCTTCTCAGGTACAGGCGGGAGGAGACCTATCTCCACGGCGTTCCTCACATCTATGTAGTTACCGAACGCACCCGAAAGGTACACCCTCTTTACCTCCTCCAGGCCCACCCCGTAGTACTTCATGAGAAGCTCCTGGTCGGTCTTGAGCCCGGCCTTCGCAGTTATGAGCTGATATATGTCCTCCTGGTAGAGCTTTATGCCGTCGGTGACTTCGAACGGGGCCTTTATCTTGGCCCTTTCGTCCATTATCCCGTTCCTGAGGAGCTCGGCCAACAGGTCTATGAGCCCGGACCCGCATATGCCCTTGGGAGGCTTGTCGCCGATGGTCGAGAATACTGCCCTTCCGTCCTCTATCCTTATGTTGCTTATGGCCCCCTCCACAGCCCCCAGGCCGCACCTCACGGTGGCCCCTTCGTACGCACCGCCCGCAGCGCAGGATGCGGTGAGGATCTTCTTCCGGTTCCCTATCGCCACCTCACCGTTCGTGCCGATGTCTATGACCATGACCACATCCTCGCTTTTATGCATGTCCACCATAAGCACATCCGCCAAGGCGTCGGCACCTGCGTGTCCACCTATAAGGGGAGGTGCGTAGGCCACTGCGTTAGGGTTGAGCTCGAGGCCCAGTTCCCTCGCAGGGACGGTGAAGGGTTCCTTCCTGAGGGGCTCGTAGGGTATTAGGCCGAGGGAGGAAACATCTATCCCGAAGAAGAGGTTCCTCATGGTGCTGT
This sequence comes from Candidatus Latescibacterota bacterium, assembly GCA_003645885.1. Lineage (GTDB taxonomy): Bacteria > Latescibacterota > 4484-107 > B68-G9 > B68-G9 > B68-G9. The sequence goes on from QNCW01000114.1 coordinate 776, forward strand.
TCCCCACTGCCACCACCTCGTATATCAGGTGGGATATCTTTCCCTCAATTTTGCGAACTTCCTCGTTGACGGCCCCTACTACGGCCCTTTGAAGCTCCTTGACCCTCTCCATCCGTTCCTCGGGCCCGAGGTACCTGAGGCCGTACTTGTCCACCATCGTGTATTCTATCCTGGATATCACATCGTTGCCGTAGGAGACCTGGGGGTTCTTCCTGGCGGCAGTGCCGACCGTCTCCCCGGTCTCTAAGTCCACGATCTCTAGGACCAGGGTTGTGGTCCCCACATCCACCGCCAGGCCGTATATCCCACCACGGTAGGAATCTATCGGCCTGCCGTCGTAGAGCACCCTGTCCCCCTCCCTGCGCACGAGGGGCTCCAGGGGGACCTCCCTCCTCCTGGTCTCGGTCAGTATGCTGTACTTGCCGAACTCGGATATGTACACATATATGTCCCCCTCCCCCACGACCACGGCCTGGCAGGCGAGCCTTAGATCCTCGCCCAGGCCGAACTTCCTTTCTGCATCCGTAGGCGGGGAGAGGGCCTCGGTCCCCCTCTCCACCCTCACGACACACCTGCCGCATTCGCCCTTCCCACCGCACTCGGAATATATCTCCACCCCCGCCCTTCGTGCGTGGTCCAATATAGTCTCTCCCTTACGCAAGGGAAGTCCTTGCCTCCCCCTGCGGAACTGAGGGAAATAGATGGCCGCCATTTTAGCTCCCTTCCCTACCTCCCGCAGCAGCGCTTGGGGTTGTCGCAGGGGCTGGTCATCCCGCAGCAGGCCCCGTCGCTCTTCTTATAGTCCGTTGCGTAGAAGCCTGAGCCCTTAAATATTATCCCACCTCCCCCTGAAAGGAGCCTCCTCACACGACCCCCACATTCGGGGCAGGTCTTCACGGGCTCATCGGTCATGCTCTGGAACTTCTCGAACCTGTGCCCACACTCCTCGCACACGTACTCGTAGGTCGGCATGTCACCCTCCTTCTCAGTCCATCCCCTGCTCGCACATGGCCCATATCATACATTGCAGGCGATAGTCGCAGTATGCCTTAGGATTTGAACAGTGACATGCTTCGGAACGAAAGCACTCCTCGCAGTATCCTGTGGAGTACTTCTGGCATACGGCGTAGGCATCCCGGCTCGGATGATGCCTGCACTTTATCGCCTTCTCCTTAGCCTTAACCTCCATCCTCCCCCCAAGCGACGATTTCCCTAATCGAACAACTTCTCCATCACCCTGACCTCCCTTATCGCCCCGGCAGCGGTGCGTCGACATCGCAATCGACTGAGACCCCGGACTCCGAGAGGGCCTATGCCCTCTCACCTCGACCCAGCCCGTGCTGGGCGACGAAGGGTCCCTGCAGGAAAACTATTCGCATCTAAAATAACCCAAGATGGTCGGTCAAGCAAGGGATTTACTCCCCCTGCTTCTTCTCCAGCTCCTCTATCCTCCTCCTTATCTCCTCGAGCTGCTGTGAGAGCTGCTTGGCCTGCTGTTTAAGGGCTTCTATATCCTGCTGGGAAGCCTGGGGAGCGACCTGTTGAGGGGGGGTGAAGCCCATACCCCATCCTCCCCTTCCCATGCCCCAACCTCCTCTCCCCATGCCCCTTCCCATCCCTCTGCCCATCCCCATGCCGAACCCACCTCCCGGACCCATTCCCGCAAAGGGAGGAGCCGTGGCCTGGAAAGCGGGCTGCAGCTCCCCCCTCTTGAACCTCTCCACCGCCTCCCGGACGGTGCCCATGACGTTGGGGTACATCTGTACCCCGACGGCCGAGAGGGTCTGAGCTGCGTTCGGGCCGAAGGCTCCGGAAAGCACGGCCGTGGCGCCCTTGTTGGCCACAAGCTGGGCGGCCTGTATTCCGGCTCCACCCATCGCAGATACGTAAGGGTTCGGAACAGCCTCGAACTCCATGGTATCGGTGTCCACGAATATGAAGTATGGGCATCTCCCGAACCTCGGGTCCACCTGAGCGTCCAGGTCCGGGCCCGTGGCGGTTACTGCTATCCTCATGTTCTTCACCTCCTTAAGACTAAGGGGCCGGGCACGCCCGGCCCCGAACTCCTTACTTTTCGGATTTCTCCAACTGCTCTATCTGCTTCTGTATCTGCTCCAACTGCGTCCTCAGGGCATCGGCCTGGGCCCTGAGGAGGTCAAGTTGGGACCCCCCTGCAGGAGCCCAAACACCTCCCAAGAACGGAACCTGGCCGGCCTGCAGGGCGCTCCAGAAGGCCTGTGCCTGCGGCGTAGGCCAGGTCCCCGTCAGGAGGAACTGGGCTCCGGGGGGAAGCCCTCCCCAGCCCGGGGAGAACCCGAACCTCATCCAGCCCGGAAGCCCCGTGAGGTAATACATCCACCTATACCTGCCCATGGCCTTCACCTCCTTTAGAAGACGGGATATCTATAGGGGTAAGGTGGGTATGGCATTACATAGGGCGGTGTAGCCCACCACATCGGAAGCCAGGGGAACCACCTGAACGGACGGTTGCCCCTTCCATACCACCTTCCCCTCCTTCCGAATCCCCTTCCTCTCGGCATAGTCCCACCTCCTCACTTTTCTCCTCTGAGTTCCTTGAGCCTGGCCTCTACCCTCTCAAGTTCCCCCCTCAGGAACCTCGCCCTGTCCTCCAGGACCGCCATCTCCTGGTCCTTGGACAGAGGAGGATAGGGCCAGAAGAACCTGTACCACGGATACCACCACCAGTAGAGCCATCCGGCGAACCAGGGCCAAACGAACCATCCGGCAGGACCCATCCCGAACGGCATGGCCTTCACCTCCTTTTAAGGCGCATGGTCATACGCCCCTACTTGGAGGGCGGCGAAGTAGGATATCCGATAGGTGGGAAGTAAGGGCCGTAGCCGTAGTAGGGGTACGCTCCATAGTAACCGTAATAGGGGTACGCTCCGTAGTAAGGTATGGTGGAGGCGTAATATGGAGCGTACGGGGTGGCCCACCACCACCTCGGAAGCCAGGGGAACCAACGGCAGAAGGGATAGGGGTTCCCCCTGCCCCAGCCCCACCAGCCTCCTCTTCCGAATCCCCACGGCATATCTCTCACCTCCTTTCCGAGCTTTTTAAGAAGCAATCCCCGTACCAGGCCCACATACGTAACACCCCACCTCCGAGGGATGGTCCTGGACGAGGACGTTCCCGTCCATCCCCCTCAGACGGGCCAGGACCATAAGGTCCCCTGCTCCCGCTCCCACCATAAGCCCGCAGTACAGGATCAACCACAGACGAGGGAACCATACTAGCAGGAGGGAGGGAAGGAAGCCCGTGACGAGCACTGGCAAGGACAGGCTCCTGCGGTAGGCCTTAAGTGCCATCGGCCTTTTGGCGTGGCAGTATAGCATAAGGCCCCTAAACGATATACCGAAGCGCATATCGTCCCATCCGAGCTTGCCCCACACCCTGTATCCGAGGCCGTGGAGCACCTCGTGGAGGACCATACCGGCAAGGAGCGAGGCCAGGAGCCAGATGTGGTCCTCCTCGCCCCTGACGAAGCCTCCGTGAAGGAGCAGGACCGTTCCCGTAAAGACGAAGGTCGCCACCGCACTGATGGCGACCACGCACAGGTTGGCCCCGAGCTTGCTCACCGTGATGTGTTTCATTTTAGCAACATAATGAAGGGTTTATACAATACTAAGAACGATAGAGAGATATCATGTTTCGAATTTGAGCTATAGTTTCATTTTTGAATCAACCCGTGCTTCTTCATCTTCCTCCAGAGCGTGGCCCTGCTCACTCCCAAGACCTTAGCCGCCTCCCCCTTCCTCCAGCCGGTACGTTCCAGCGCCTCCAAGATTGCCCTCCGTTCGCCCTCGTCCAGGAGCCCCTTGCCCTCCGGGACGGCCGATCCCTCCCTTCCCCTCACCGCCTCCGGGAGGTCCTCCGGCGTTATCAGGTCGCCCTTGCCCATAACGAATGCGGATTCTATGGCGTTCTCAAGCTCCCGGACGTTTCCGGGCCAATCGTAGTCCATAAGGAGCCGCATCGCTTCCGGCGAGACGCCCTTGACCTTCTTTCCCATCCTCTCGTTGAACTTCCGGACGAAGTGCTCCACCAAAAGGGGTATGTCCTCCTTACGTTCCCTGAGGGGAGGGAGGCGTATGGATACCACGTTCAGCCTGTAGAAGAGGTCCCTCCTGAACCTGCCGGAGGCCACGTCCGCCTCCAGATCCCTGTTCGTGGCGGCTATTATGCGAACATCGGTCCTGATGGTCCTCGTCCCCCCGAGCCTTTCGAACTCCTTTCGGTCCAAGACCCTGAGGAGTTTGGCCTGGACCGAGGGGCCCATCTCCCCCACCTCGTCCAGGAAGAGCGTGCCCCCGTCTGCCAGCTCGAACCTTCCCGGCTTGCTCCTCGTGGCCCCGGTGAAGGCTCCCCGCTCGTACCCGAAAAGTTCGCTTTCCAACAGCGACTCGGGAAGGGCAGCACAGTTCACCGCCACGAAGGGCCCCTCCCTCCTGGGCCCGTTGTAGTGAAGGGCCCTGGCCACAAGTTCCTTTCCGGTCCCGCTTTCTCCGTAGATGAGCACGGTCGAATCCGTCTCGGCCACATTTTCCAAAAGTGCGAAAAGTTCCCTCATAGGTTTACTCTTGCCTATTATCTGGCCGAAGCTGTACCTTTCCTCAAGTTCCCTGCTCAACTGCCTGAGGGGCGAAAGGTCCCTGAACACCTCCACCCCCCCTATCACTACCCCGTCCGCATCCCTGAGGGGAGCGGCGGACACGCTCACCGGGACCTTCCTTCCGTCCTTCCGGGTTATCTCCACCTCCACATCGTACACCGGTCCCCCTGTGGCGAACGCCCTCCTCAGGGGACACATGCCCCTACAGGTGGGACTTCGGAACACCTCCTCGCAGGGAAGGCCGATGACCTCCTCCCGCGAGAAGCCGGTTATGTCCTCCGCCGCCCTGTTGAACGAGGTTATCCTCCAGTCCCCGTCCACCGTGAAGACTCCATCGGCGATGCTCTCCAATATCGCCTCCAACTTCTGCTTCTCCTCTACGAGCTCCCCCTGGCGTTCACATAGCTCCCGGGCGAGCCTTGCGACCTCCTCTACATCCCGCATAGTGACTATCGCCCCCGCCCGGCCCCCTTCCACATCCCTGAGGGGGGATATGACCACCCAGACCTTTATCTCCCCCCTGTAGGTAAGCAGGGGTACCTCCAGGTTCGCCAACACCTCCCCGCTCACCAGGACCTGCTCCGCCAACCTCCCCAACTCCCTTCCCAAGACATCCCCGCAGGGCTTCCCCACCACCTCATCGTAAGCCAGGCCGGTTATCCTCTCCGCTGCGGAGCTGAAACCCACGATCCTCCCCTTCCTGTCCACGACGACCACCCCGTCCGGAGCCAGGTCGGTCAGTCCCCTGGAAAGCTCATCTTGCTGCCAAACGGTTCGCATAGCGTTCCACCCCGTCGGCCAAGGCCTCGGCGACCCGCTGCCTGAACCATCCCTCCTTTATAAGTCTCGCTTCTTTAGGGTTGGAGATAAAACATATCTCCACCAGCACGGCGGGCATATTGGCTCCTATGAGCACCACGAAGGGAGCCGAGCGCACACCCCTGTCCTTCCTCCTACATCTGGAGGCCAAGCTCTCCTGGACGACGGACGCCAAGGCTCTGCTCTCCTTTATCTTCGTGTTCTTGAGGATCCTCTTCAGGACCTTCTCTATATCCCCTATCCTATTGGAAGCTGTAGCGTTCTCGAAAGCCGCCAGCTCCTTAGCCTCCCTGTCCGAGGCGAAGGACAGGTAGTAGGTCTCCGTGCCGGAGACCATCCTGTTGCGGGAAAAATTGAGATGGACGCTCACGAAGAGGTCGGCGTGCTTCTGGTTCGCGAAGGCGGTCCTGGCCTCCAACGGCACGAACACATCCCTCGTCCTCGTAAGGTAGACCTCGTACCCCCTCCTGAGGAGGATGCTCCGAGCCCTCTTGCAGATGTCCAGGACTACATCCTTCTCCTTTATCCCCCAAAGGCCTATCGCTCCAGGGTCCCTCCCACCGTGTCCCGGGTCCAGAACTATCCTCTTTACCTTGGCCCCGAGTTGCCTTACGAGGGAAGGCTCCCCCTGAGAGGGCTTGGGAATTTTGGGGAAGAGGTCTATGACTATGCGGTCGGGGTGGGAGAGGCTGAAGATGTTATACCCTCGTACATCCCCGAGGTCCAGGACCACCCTTGCCTTTGCGGGGGAGAACTGGGCAGCCCTTACCCTGTGCACCAAGCCGTCCTCTATGCTCCATGTCCTCTTGGGGGGATGGAGGACCGCCCTTTCGATGTCTATGCAGAGCCTGGGGGGGTTCTTAAGCAGGTAGGCGGTGTAGGGACGTCCGGCCTTAAGCCTCACCACCACCCTGGTGGACCTCTCCGAGGACCACCAGTACACGCTGTCTATGTAACAATACCTGTACTTCCTGACCTTCTCCTTCCATCCGCTCCTCGCCCAAATCGCCCCCGTCCAGAGGAGGGATAGAAACGCCAGCCATATGTATCTACCAGCCCTGCTCACAGTTCGACAGGCTCCCCCTTGCGGGCCGACTCCATCTCCGCCAGGACCACCCTGAGGCTCTCCCTCGCATCCTGGGGAGTCACAACCTCGGGCTTCCTTCCCTCAAGTATGCATTCGACGAAGTACTTTATCTCGTTGAAGTAGCCCCCCATCTCCGATATGTTCCCCCCGGCCTCCACGCCCCTCAGGTCTGGCTTGGGAAGTTCGGGGGGATATGGTTCCCCTTCGGCCGGGTAGACCGTCATCGTGGGCTGGCGTGCGGAGCTCATCTGGACGGCCCCCTTGTCGAACGTAGCCCGGAAGTCCATATGGAAGGGATAACTCGGAGGCATGTCCCATCCACCCTCGGCCGAAACCGCAGGCCCGTCCCCGTAGTCGTACAACGTGAATATGTGCACGCAGCCGTCCCCCACCCATGTCCC
>QNCW01000115.1 GCA_003645885.1 Candidatus Latescibacterota bacterium
CGGTGGATGGGCTCGACCTTAAGGTGGAAAGGGGCGAGATATTCGGGTTTCTGGGCCCGAACGGAGCTGGCAAGACCACGACCGTAAAGATGCTCTTGGGGATAGTGCTTCCGACATCGGGAATGGTATTTCTCAACGTAGCTTACCTCGTCCTCGGATTTTGGCTCGTGCTATCGCTCAAGACTGGGGTGTACAACTTCGGGTTCCTCTGGTCCGGGCTCATGATGGTCTTCATCTTCTTCGTGCTCATGACGGTCATGGCGTTGGCAGGGGTTGTCTCCAGAAGCGCCTCGATCTCCCTCATGTCGGTCTTCTCGGTGTACATCCTAAGCTCTGTACTTGCCCACCACAGGAAGTTCCTTCCCCTGATCTCGGAAGACTTCTGGCGCTGGCTCGTGAAGGGGGCGTACTACGTGCTTCCCAAGATAGACCAACTCTCCTCCCAGACGAGGTCCCTCGTGGAGGGCGGCGTCGTGGATAACTGGATGCCGATCTGGTCGTCCGCGGCCTTCGGGGCCGCGGTCCTGGGGACGGCGATAGCTATCTTCGAAAGGAAGGACTTCTAAGGTGTACGGCGGATTCGGCTTCCTCTCGCAGTTCTACAGGGACCTCAGGGCACAGAAGCTGAGGACCGTGCTCACCCTCTTCGGGATAACGTGGGGGACTGTGGCGGTTGTGTTGTTGCTCGCCTTCGGGGTCGGCCTCTACAGGCGTTCCCTTGCGGCCATGCACGGGATGGGGGAGAGGATAGTTATACTATGGGCCCAGAAGACCACCAAGCCTTACAAGGGGATGGGGATAGGCCGTCCCATAAGGCTGAGGGACGAGGACGCATGGCTTATCAAGAGGGAGGTCCCGGAGGTGGAGGCCGTCGCCCCAGAATACAGCACGTGGAACGTCAAGCTCAAGCGAGGAAGGAAGGCCACCAACGTCAGGATATCGGGCGTCTATCCGGCGTTCGAGGAGCTAAGGAACCTCTTCCCCCAGCAGGGAGGGAGGTTCATAAACCCTCTCGACATAAGACACAGGAGGAGGGTCATATTCCTGGGGGACGAGGTGAAGGAGAACCTGTTCGGCGAGGAGGAGGCTGTAGGTAAGACCGTAACTTTAAACGGCATACCATTTACCGTGATAGGGGTGCTGAGGAAGAAGGTACAGACAAGCTCGTACTACGGCAAGGACTCCAGGGCAGGGTTCATACCCGCCTCGACCTTCCGCTCCACGTTCGGACATAGGTACATCAACAACCTCATCTTCAGGCCGAAGCCCGGACTTTCCAAGGAGGCGATAGATAAAGTCTACAGAGTCCTGGGGACGAGGCATCGCTTCGACCCCGAGGACAGGGATGCCCTCATGGTATGGGATACGACAGGGATAGATAAGTTCCTTTTCTATTTCTTCTTCGGACTGAACTTATTGCTGGGAATAGGGGGCGCCTGCACCCTGGCGGTAGGTGGGATAGGGGTTGCGAACATAATGTACGTGGTAATAAGGGAGAGGACGGGCGAGATCGGGATAAAGATGGCGGTCGGCGCCAAGCCACGGCACATACTCTCGCAGTTCATGCTCGAGACGATGCTCGTGGTAGCAACCGGAGGGGCGCTGGGGTTCGGGATATCTTGGGCTGCGGTGGAGGCCGCTTCCTTACTTCCGGACAAGGTGAAGGATGCCGTAGGAACTCCGGTCATATCTCCGCCCGTGGCCCTGGCGACCGTGCTCGTGCTCGGTGCCGTGGGCTTCTTGGCGGGATACTTCCCTGCCAAGAGGGCCGCAAGTATGGACCCTGTGCAGGCTTTAGCCTTAGGGGAGTTCGGGATATGAGGGTCATCCTCCAGTTCTTGGGGGAGCTTAAGAGGGAGCGCACCAGGATGTTCCTGACAGTGCTCGGGATAGCCTGGGGCACTGCGAGCATAGTTCTCATGCTATCGGTGGGCCAGGGCGTAATTGAGGGGGCCCGGAGGGGAATGCAGGGGATGGGCAAGGCCATAGTCGTGGTCTGGGGAGGGGAGACATCGAAGCCTTACAGGGGTCTGAAACCTGGAAGGAAGGTGCGGCTCAGGGAGGAGGATGCGAGGCTTTTAAGGGAGAAGGTGAAGGGCATAGGCTCGATAAGTCCGGAGTACATAAGGTGGGGTGTCTACGTAAGCTCGGGAAAGCGCTCGATGAACACCCGCACCGTGGGGGTATGGCCGGAATACGGCCCCCTGCGCAACATATGCCCGCAGGAGGGGAGGTTCCTGAACCAGCTCGACCTTAGGTTCAAAAGGAGGGTGGTCTTCTTGGGGGACGAGGTCGCAAGGAGGCTCTTCGGAAGCGATGACCCGGTGGGCAAGGTGGTCCACATAAACAGGGTCCCCTTCACGGTGATAGGGGTCATGAAGAAGAAGTTACAGACGAGCAGCTATTCCGGAATGGACAAGGATGCCACCTTCATCCCCGCCTCTACCTTCAGGGTCATGTTCGGGCACAGGTACGTCAACGACATAGTTTACAGGCCGGATGACATATCCCAGGCAGAGCTGGTAAAGGCCGAGGTCTACAGGGTCATGGCCTGGAAGTACAGGTTCGACCCAGAGGACAGGCAGACCCTGAGGATGTGGGATACGATAGAGGGGGAGAGGGCGTTCGGGAGGGTCGCCTTGGGGGTCCAGATGTTCCTGGGTATAATAGGGGGGTTGAGCCTGTTGGTCGCAGGGGTAGGCCTTGCGAACATAATGTATGCGGTCGTGAGGGGGAGGACCAGGGAGATAGGGATAAGGATGGCGGTGGGCGCCAGACCCAAGGACATAATCTACGAATACCTGCTCCACTCGGCCCTTACCGTGCTGGCCGGTGGGGCCATAGGTTTCGGACTTTCCTGGGGGCTTGTGGAGTTCATAAACGCCCTCCCGCTTAAGGGGGAGGTCTTCAAGTACCTCGGAAGACCAGTCATGTCGACCACGACGGCCATCGTGGCCTCGGTGGTCCTGGGGGTGGTGGCCCTTACCGCCGGGATATTCCCGGCCAAGAGGGCAGCGTCCATAGATCCTGCTGAGGCCCTGAGGTACGAGTAGGAGGGAGGGATGATAAAGCTCGTGGACGTCAGGAAGGTATATAAGATGGGGAAGGTGGACGTGGAGGCCTTAAGGGGGATAGACTTGGAGATAGAGGAGGGCGAGTACGTAGCTGTCCTCGGGCCTTCCGGCTCGGGAAAGTCCACCCTCATGCACATAATAGGGTGTCTGGACAGGCCCACATCGGGCAGATACTACCTGGACGGCAGGGAAGTCTCGAGGCTGAGCCCATCCCAGCTCGCCGAGATAAGGAACACGAAGGTGGGGTTCGTGTTCCAGAGCTTCAACCTGCTTCCTCACGCCACGGCCTTGGAGAACGTCGAGCTTCCGATGATATACAGGAGGATGAGGGCCAAGGAGAGGAAGAAGAGGGCAAAGATGCTCTTGGATATGCTCGGCCTGGGGGAAAGGGCCTCGCACAGGCCATCCGAGCTTTCTGGAGGAGAACAACAGAGGGTGGCCATAGCCAGAGCCCTGGCCAACGACCCCCAGATACTCCTCGCCGACGAGCCCACAGGAAACCTGGATTCGAAATCCGGGGAGGAGGTCGTAAAGATGTTCGACGACCTATGGAGACAGGGGCGCACGATCGTAGTAGTTACCCACGACCCTGCTGTGGCCGAAAGGGCCGAAAGGGTAGTTAGGCTTTTGGACGGGAGGATAGTGCAATAAGGAGGCGAGATGGCGGGATTCCTGGCGTTCTTAGGGCTTCTGCTCGGACCTGGGGTCAGCTCCCACGAGGTCCTGGACCTTGACTTGGGCAAGGCCGTAAGGCTTGCGATGGAGAAGAACCTCGAAATCGTCAATTCGATGTTGGACGTGGAGGCATCCGGGGCCGAGGAGAGGTCGGCCTTGGGAAGGTTCCTTCCCTCGCTGAGCATGGGCATAAGCCAGAGCATCCACGACAGGTCGAGGATGGTCCTGAGCGGGACGAGGGGGCTGGTGAAGACCAACAGGAGCTATAGCTTAAATTTGGGATTGAACTACAACATCTTCAATGGGTTCAAGGACATATCAAGTCTCAAGGCAGCCAAGCTTCTGAGGGAGGCATCGGAACTCACGTACGAAAGGACCAAGGAGGAGGTAGCCTTGATCGTGGTGCAGAGGTACCTCGCATGTCTTAAGGCCGAAAAGCTCGTAGACATAGCACGGCAAGCCATGGAGAGGAGCAAGGTCCAGCTCGAAAGGACGGAGCTTATGTTCAAGCTCGGTTCGGTCCCTCAGGCCGACGTCATCAAACAGAGGGTGCAGTTCGGGAGGGAAAAACTCAAGCTCCTCCAGGCCAAGATGGAATACCAAAGCTCACTGGCCGAGCTCCTTTACGTCTTGGGCGTAGAGGCAGAGGGGAGGAGGGTAAGGCTTGAGGACGTACAGGAGCTCGGGGGCAACGTCGAGATGGATTTCGAGGAGGCCTTTAGGACGGCCCTCGAAAGGAGGAAGGACATATTGGCGCTCAAGAAGGCCCTGGAGGCGGCAAGGTACGAACTTAAGGCAGCCAAAGGTGCGCTCCTGCCCACCATAGATGCCTCGGTAAGCTACGGCTTCTGGGACGTGAGCTTGCCGAGGTCCTTCAGGGACATAGACAGGACGGACAACATCTCGTTCGGCATAGCGCTCCGTGTGCCTATATTTCAGAGGCTACAGGCCCGCTCGGCCGTGGCCGAGGCAGAGATCAACCTGAGGAAGCTCGAAAACCAACTGAAGGACGTGGAAAGGAAGGTGGCCTTAGAGATAAGGACGAGGCTGATGGAACTGAAGATGTCCAAGGAGAACATAGAATTGGCAAGGGAAAACCTCAGAGCCGCCGAGGAGGACCTCAGGCTGGCGGAGGAGAGGTACAGGCTCGGAGCCGGCATACTTTTGGACAGGATAATGGCCTCCCTTCAGAGGAGGGAGGCTGAGGCGGATTACGTCGACGCCCGATACAGTTACATCCTCTCCAAAGTCAGGCTCGAGGGAGCTATGGGCATGTTGGAGCTACCTGGACTTCAGGGCCGAAGGTAGCCAGTGCAAGGAAAGTTGTTGACATATGCTCCCCTTTTAGGTAACTTTTGCCACATACATCTGTCCGATATGCGGAGGGGAATGGTTCCAGAGGGTCCTGGAACCCCCAACTTTATGGTAATCCTACTTCCTGTCTTCCTTAGGTGCGCTGCGTATATACTTATGTCGGACCTGTAGGGGTCGTATGTTATCGCAGGTCGGTGGAGGTATTCTAAATGTCAGCAGAACTTAGAGATATCCTCCTCGAGAGCAGGTTCATAGAGAGGGCACCTGCGTACTTCGGCCGATTTCTGAGGAAGGCGAAGGCTGTTGCCTTTGAGGAGCTTGGTGACATGCTCGACAGGGGAGTCGACGAAGGACTTTTGACCGAAGATGAAGCATTGGAAGCTATAAACTGTGGCTTAGTTGTCAGGGGGCTGAATCGCTCCGATGGTTCGGAGGAGTATCTGCTCGTGGAAGTTTCATGGGAAATAACGACCTCGAAGGTGAAGGAAGCTTCAAGAAAGGCCGAGATCTTGAGAAAGTTAGGGTTGAAGGTCAGGCCGGTGGTCGCCGGAAGGGCGATAAGTCCCGAAGCGGAGGAACTCGCAGGCAGAAGCGGTGTCGAGGTTATGGTCCGTCCTGCCGAGGGGGTGGAGCCGTGAGGAACCCTCAGCAGGTTCTAAAAATAGCTGGATGATGGACCCCATAGTTGGCGAGCTGAAGTCCAGTCCCGTAGTAAAGCGCTACCCCGGGAACCCGATCCTATCGTCCGAGGATGTTCCCTACGACTCCCTGTTGGTCTTCAATCCGGGGGTCGTCCGCTTTCAGGGCAGGTATGTGATGGTCTTCCGCAACGATTACGGCTCCCTCGAAGAGAAGCGTATCGAGGGCACCAACATCGGACTTGCCTTCAGCGACGATGGGATCAGGTGGGAGGTCCAACCCAAGCCCTGTTTCGAGTTGAGGGACCACGAGATCATCAGGGCCTACGATCCACGTCTGACGGTGATAGATGGCCGCTGCTACATGTGCTTTGCGGTGGACACACGCCACGGCGTCCGGGGCGGCATTGCGGTCACGGACGACTTCGAAAAATTCGAGGTCCTCAGCATGTCCGTGCCCGACAACCGCAATATGGTGCTGTTCCCCGAAAAGATCTGCGACATGTTCGTCCGGCTGGAGCGCCCCTTTCCGGTCTACAGCCGTGGTGGTGCGGAGCGCTTCGATATCTGGATTTCCGATTCGCCGGATTTGAAGTATTGGGGCAATTCCCACCTTCTGTTGGCAGTGGAGGACGTCCCATTTGCCAACACCAAAATAGGCCCGGGTGCGCCTCCTGTGAGGACCGAGAAGGGCTGGCTCGTCATCTTCCATGCGGTGGATTTCGACCCTTCAAGGGGGAAGAACGGGTGGGAGGAGAGCTGGAAGAAGAGGTATACAGCCGGGGTTATGCTGTTGGACCTGGACGACCCCAGAAGGATAGTCGGGCTCTACAAAGAACCTCTTATCGCTCCGGAAGCGCCCTACGAAATTGAGGGAGGTTTTCGGAACAACGTCGTCTTTCCCTGCGGAGCGATTTTGGAGGATACGGGCGAAGTGAAGATCTATTACGGCGCTGCGGACAGTGTGATATGTTTAGCTACTGCGGACGTGCACGACCTATTGGACCTATGTATCTCACAAAGAAGCTATTAAGGCGCTGAATCTTAAGGTGAAGATATGAACCTTGAAGAGATAAAAAGGAAGTTGGTAGAACATAAGGAAGAGCTTAAGGAAAGGTATAAGGTGAAGCAGATCGGAATCTTCGGGTCTTATGTCAGAGGGGAACAGCAAGAGACGAGTGATGTAGATATCCTTGTTGAGTTCGAAGAAGGAGCAAGGCTGAGCCTGCTTGATATTGTGGGTTTAGAGATCGAACTGAGCGATCTGTTGGGAGTTAAAGTAGACCTGGTAGAGAAGAAAGCTCTAAAGCCGCACATCGGACGACATATCTTGGAGGAGGTCGTCTATCTGTGAAAGGCAGAAATTACAGGGACTACCTTGAGGATATCTTGAACGCTATTAACAATATCGACGATTTTGTTAGGGGTATAGATTTTGATACCTTTCGTGATGACAAAGAGAAAGCCTTTGCAACCATCTATTGCCTGCAAGTCATAGGTGAAGCTGTAAAGAATATACCGGATGAAATAAGGAAGAGATATCCAGAAATACCCTGGCGTAAGATAGCGGGAATGAGGGATAGGCTTATTCATGGCTACTTTGCTGTTGATTTTGAAAGGGTTTGGGAGACAGTAAAACGTGATCTGCCTCCTTTAAAGGGAACTGTGGAGAGGATTTTGAAGGAGATATAACACGAGTTTTGCGGCTTTACTACGTTTAGGGCTTCGCAAGCATGCACAAAGATGAACCGAAATTACCCTATTCCCTCAACCCCGCCAACTCGAACACCCCCTCAGGTCCGGCCTCGGCCGGAACGGGCGAAGGTTCCCGGGAGACCTCCACCGGCACCGCATCGTAGGCCAAGCCACCGGAACCCGTCCGGGCCCGCACGACTAATATGTAACTTCCGGGCTCCACATCGAGCGGGTCCAGATCCGCCTCCCATTCGCTCCATAGGGCGCCGAAGGCCCTCTTCATCGGCCTCCACTGAAGGGCATTCCA
>QNCW01000116.1 GCA_003645885.1 Candidatus Latescibacterota bacterium
GAGTGGACCTTCGGGTACACCAAGAGGTTCGGGCTGGTCTACGTAGACTACGAGACCCAGAGGAGGGTGGTGAAGGAAAGCGGCAGGTGGTACTCGAAAGTGATAGCCTCGGGGGAGGTCTAACCCTGTGATGCCCTGTCCTTGCTCAGGGTCAGGGTGGTCAAGAAGGAGGCGAGCCCGAAGCTCGAAGAAACGAAAAAGAGGGAGGGGTAGGAAATGTACCTCACCAAGAACCCGGCCAGCAGGGGCACGAAAGTGAGGGGTGCTGCGAAGGTGTTGACGAACCCTACATATGTCGGCCTTATCTTCGAAGGAGCTATCTCCAGAAGGTAAGCTATGTTGGCCACATTTATGGCAGTCACGCCGGCCCCTCCGGCCACGAACGTGAGGAGGAACCCGTACTCCCTCGCACCCTCGGGCAGGAACTTCACCGTCCCGGCCCAGAGCGCCCCCAAGGACACGAGGAGCGTGCCCGCGGTGAGTATGCCCCTGCTCCCCATCCTGCCCCAGATGAGGTTAGAGAGAACCTGGCTCGCCATGCTCACGGATAGGAAAGTCCCGGCCATGGAAGGGTGCGACCCGAGCTCGTCTATCGCATAGGGCACGTAGAAGGGTACCCCCATCATCCCGAACGTCCAGAACACCCTCGCCAGGAGGTACCTCCTGTAGTCCGGGTCCCGCCTGAGGAGCCTCGGGCCGTCGGTCATGTGCTCCCAGAAGGAGTTCTTCCTTTCGGGCACGGGATGTACGGGCTCCCTCACCAGGAGGAAGGCCCAAAGGCCGACCACCACGAAGACGGTCGAGATCACGAAGAGGACGCCGTAGTTGTAAGGGAAGGAGAGGCCACTTTCCTCGCTCAGGACGTACTTAACTACGAACCCGGCCAAGAAGGCCAAGATTCCCCCGTAGAATTGTCTGAGGCTGAAGAGCTTGGCACGTTCCTCCGGCGGGACCACCTTCCCCACGATGTCGGCCCACGGGACCATGGCTATCCCGCCGGAGGAAGTGTAGAGGAAGAGGAGGAATAGGAAAGCCCAGAAGAAGGTCCGGGGGTGGGTTCCTCCGAGCAGGAAGGTGAGGAGGGTCATCGTGGCCATCCACCCCACCCTCAGGAACACCGAAAGCCTGTAGAAGGGCATCTTTCGGCGTCTGTGCTGGACCACGTGGGATATAAAAATTTGGGGCCAGAACCACCCCACCCCTAAGAGGGCGTTCGCGAGGCCCACATAAAGGCTCGACCCTGTGAGCTGGTACACGAACGCCGACAGGACCGTCCCGGGGCTTATGAAGGAGAAGGCGAATATGAAAAGGGCTCCGTTGAGGACTATGAGCCAGAAGTCCCTACGGGCCTCGAAATGATCCTTTAACCCCACCCTGCCCCTCCTTTGTAGGGAAGTTACAAACTTTCCGCACGCATGTCAAGGAGGTGAGGATGAGAGCGGTGCTGGACTGCATACCGTGCATAATCCGTCAGGGCCTGAACACTGCCAGGCTCGCCACCGACGATCCGAAGGTCCAAAGGGAGATATTGGACAGGATAATGCGGGAGCTTATAGGCACCCCGCTCACGGGCACCCCCGGGGACCATTCGAACGTGGCCTACAGGGTGGTCAGGGAGGTGACCGGGGTGGAGGATCCGTACTACGAGCTTAAGAGGAAGTACAACAGGATCGCCCTCGAGCTTTACCCCCGCCTGAAGGAGCTTGTGGTAAGTTCCGAGGACCCGCTCCATACAGCGGTCAAGCTCGCAGCAGCAGGCAACGTGATAGACCTCGGGATAGGGGTCCAGTTCGACGTGGAAAGGGAGGTCGAGGAGGTGCTCAGGACCCCCTTCTCGGTCGACCACTTCCAGGGCTTCGTGGAGGAGCTCGAAAGGGCCGAAAGGCTGATCTACATAGGCGACAACGCTGGCGAGATAGTCTTCGATAAGGTCCTGATAGAGGAGATAAGGAAGGAGGCCGACTGCGAGGTCACCTTCGTGGTGAGGGGTGGCCCCTGCATAAACGACGCACTGAGGGAGGATGCGGAGGAGGTGGGGATGGAGGAGGTCGCAAGGGTAATAGACACGGGTTCCGACGGGATAGGGATACCCTGGGCTGATGTCTCCGAGGAGTTCAAGGAGGAGTTCCTTAAGGCGGACGTGAGGATAGCGAAGGGACAGGGCAACTTCGAGACTTTAAGCGAAAGGAGCGATCCCATCTACTTCATCCTAAAGGCCAAGTGTGAGGCCGTGGCGAGGGAGCTCGGGGTCGGATACGGGGAGATCGTGTTCAAGCGCCATCCAGCCGCTCCTTCACGGAATAGCTTATCCCCTCCCTCCTGAGGTTAAGTATCAGCTCCCCCAAAAGTCCGGTCGAAAGCAGCTGGACGCCTACCACCATGAGCAATATCCCGAGCCACAGGAGAGGGTATTTTCCCATGAGGTTGCCGTACCTGAACTTGAGGTACACAAGGTACGAATTTATGCAGAACCCCACGGCCGAGAAGGCCAGCCCCGCCCCGCCGAAGAGGTGAAGGGGACGGGTGAGGTACTTCGTGAGCATGAGCACCGTCATAAGGTCCAGGAAACCGTGCACGAACCTTCCCGGACCGTACTTGCTCCTCCCGTACCTCCTGGGATGGTGGGCCACCTCCACCTCCCCCACCCTGTACCCCTGGCGGGAGGCGAAGACCGGAAGGAACCTGTGCAGATGGCCGTAGACGCTGAGGTCCCTTACCACCTCCCTCCTGTAAGCCTTCAACCCGCAGTTTATATCGTGGAGGGGAAGTCCCGTAAGCTTAGATATCGTCCAGTTGAAGACCTTGGAGGGGAGCCTCTTGGATATCGGGTCCTTCCTGCGGCGCTTCCATCCGGAGACCAGGTCGTAACCCTCCTCGAGCTTGGCTACGAGCTTGGGGACCTCCTCGGGGAGGTCCTGGAGGTCGGCGTCCATGGTGACTATTATCTCCCCCCGGGCCTCCCTGAAGCCCATGTCCAGGGCAGCGGCCTTTCCGTAGTTCCTCCTGAACCTGAAGGCCCTGACCCTCGGGTCCTCCCTGTGGATGGCCTCAAGTTCCAGGAAGGAGCCGTCCGTGGAACCGTCGTCCACGAATATCATCTCCCAGCTCCTTCCCATCTCCTCTAATACCTTCCTGAGCCTCAGGTACAACTCCCTGAGGCTCTCCCTCTCGTTGAAGAGGGGGACGACGACCGATATTTCGGGTCCGGAAGCCATCGTGGTGGTAATATAAGAATTTTTCCCTACCCGGGCAACATGCTGGAGGTCATCTTCGCCTACGGTAGCCGTCCTCCTTGTCCCCGATCCCCGAATGTATTATCTTTAGCTCGGGGGAGATGAGGACCTCCTCGGCTATAATTTTCAAAACGGAGGGGGTTATGCAGAAGAGGCGTCAGGGAGTGCGAGGGACCGGCCTTCCCATGATACCCTTGAGGGACCAGGTCTTCTTCCCCAACATGGTCGCCCCAATATTGGTTGCGAGGGACAAGTCCGTAGGAGCCTTGGACGAGGCGGTCGAGGGGGAGGGGCTCCTCTTCCTCGTGCTCCAGAGGGACCCACAGGTCGAGGAGCCCACGAAGCGGGACCTCCACTCCGTCGGGGTGGTGGCGAGGGTCGTGCAGGCCATGAGGCTTCCGAACGGCATAGCCAAGGTCCTTCTGGAGGGGGTGGCCAGGGCGAGGATGGTGAGGTTCTACAGGAGCGGTCCAGGATACAGGGCCCTCATCCAGCTCGTCCCCTTCGAAAGCCACGATTCCCCGGAGGTCAGGGCGAGGCTCCGCAGGGTTACCATGTACTTCGAGGAATACGTCCGCCTGAACCGCCAGGTCCCCGACGAGGTCCTCATGGGGATACAGGGCGAGGAGGACCCGGCCAAGGTGGCGGACTTCATATCCGCCCACCTGACGGTCCCCCCTCAGGTGAAACAGGAGCTCCTGTCGGCCCCGAGCTTGGAGGCCCTGTTGGACAAACTCCTGGCGATATTGGTCCAGGAGCAGGAGATCCTTAAACTTGAGGAGAAGATAGAGGACAAGGTCAGAAGCCGCATGCAGGAGGACCAGCGACAGTTCTACCTCCAGCAGAGGATGAGGGTCCTCCAGGAGGAGCTCGGGGAGGCCCCAGAGGAGGAGTTCTCGAAGTGGGAGGAGAAGATAGAGGCGGCCGGCATGCCAGAGCAGGTCGAACAGAAGGCGAGGTCGGAGCTTGCCAGGCTCCGCCAGATGCAGCCGTTCTCCCCCGAGGCCACTGTCGTCCGGAACTACCTCGACTGGCTCGTCTCCCTCCCCTGGTCCAAGCGCACCGAGGACAGGCTGGACGTCGAACTCGTGCAGAGGATACTCGACGAGGACCACTACGGCCTGGAGAAGCCCAAGGAGCGGATAGTTGAACATCTGGCCGTCGTGAAGCTCGCAGGGAGGATAAAGGGGCCGGTGTTGTGCCTCGTGGGACCCCCGGGCACGGGCAAGACTTCCCTCGCCCGCTCTGTCGCAAGGGCCTTGGGCAGGAACTTCGTAAGGGTATCCCTCGGGGGGGTGAGGGACGAGGCCGAGATAAGGGGGCACAGGAGGACGTACGTCGGAGCCCTTCCGGGGAGGATAATACAGTCCATGAGGAAGGCGGGGAGCAAGAACCCCGTGTTCCTCCTGGACGAGGTGGACAAGATCGGCGTGGACTTCAGGGGCGACCCTGCGGCGGCCCTCTTAGAGGTCCTCGATCCCGAACAGAACCACTCCTTCAGCGACCACTACCTGGAGGTGGACTTCGACCTTTCGGAGGTCCTCTTCATAACTACCGCCAACACCACCCACACCATCCCCCCGTCCCTTTTAGACAGGATGGAGGTCATAGAGCTTCACGGTTACCTCGAGCACGAGAAGCTCCACATAGCCAAGGGCTTCCTTATCCCTAAGCAGCTTAAAGAGAACGGGATGGACCCCTCCTCCCTCCGCATAACCGACGGCGCCCTCGTAAAGCTCATAAGGAGCTACACCGACGAGGCCGGTGTGCGCCAGCTCCAGAGGGAGATAGCCTCCGTATGTAGGAAGGTGGCGAGGAAGATCGTCGAGGGCAAAGAGCAAGCTCCCGTCACGGTGACCGCAAGGGACTTAGAGGGACTCCTCGGCCTCCCGAAGGTCCAGGAGAGGAAGCTTCCGGACAGAGACCTCGTGGGCGTGGCCACGGGCCTCGCCTGGACCCAGAACGGCGGGGACATACTCCACATAGAGGTGACCCTGTTCCCCGGGAAGGGGGAGCTGATACTCACAGGGAGGCTCGGGGAGGTCATGAAGGAGTCGGCCCAGGCGGCCTGGAGCTACGTCAGGTCCGCGGCAGGCAGGCTCGGTGCCGACGAGGGGGCCTTCCGAGGCAAGGACGTGCACATACACATCCCCGAGGGGGCGATCCCCAAGGACGGTCCATCGGCGGGCGTAACTATGGCCACCGCCCTGGTCTCGGCCCTCACGGGAAGGCCGGTGAGGAGGGACGTGGCCATGACCGGGGAGGTGACGCTGAGGGGCTACGTCCTGCCGGTGGGAGGGCTGGACGAAAAGATCTTGGCGGCCAAGAGGGCAGGGGTAAGTAAGGTCGTGCTTCCGAAGAGGAACGAACCCCAGGTGAAGGAGATGTCCCCGGAACTCAAGAAGAACATAGAATTTGTGTTCGTAGAGCACATGGACGAGGTCCTCGAGGCCGCCCTTTTGGACGAAGGAAAGGGGACTTGAGGCGGGGCCGTGAAGCTCCCCTCCCTTCTGGCCGCACCTTCATGCAGACCGTCCGGAGGACGGTGGGAACACCTGGAACAACCCCTGCGAGGCAGAGAACCGCCAGGGCTCAAATGCATAACGGAGGATGGGATGGAGTTCAAATACGCCTTCGGCCCCGTGCCATCGAGGAGGCTCGGCCGCTCGCTCGGGGTGAACGTAGTTCCGTTTAAGACTTGCAATTATTCGTGTGTCTACTGCCAGCTCGGCAGGACAACCTGCATGACGAACGAGAGGGCCGACTTCTTCCCCCCCGAGGATATACTCTCCGAGGTGAGGGAGGCCCTTTCGCTGAACCCCGAACTTGACTACCTGACGTTCACGGGGGAGGGGGAGCCCACGCTCTGCAGGAGCCTCGGGTGGTTGATCTCCCGCTCCAAGGAGATCTCCCCCGTCCCCGTGGCCGTGCTCACGAACGGCTCCCTCCTCTACAGGGAGGACGTGAGGGAGGAGCTTAAGCTTGCGGACCTCGTCATGCCTTCCTTAGACGCCGGGGACCGGGAGACCTTCAGGAAGGTCAACCGCCCCCACCGTGAACTCAGGATAGGGGCCATAATAGACGGAATGGCGGAGTTCAAAAAGGAGTTCGGAGGGAAGCTCTGGGTCGAGGTCATGCTGGTCTCGGGCGTGAACGATTCGGAGGAGTCCCTTAAGGCCATAAGGAAGGCGTTGGAGGGGATAAGGCCCGATAGGACCTTCATAAACCTTCCGGTGCGCCCACCCGCCGAACCCTGGGTGAGGGTCCCTGACGAGGACGCCTTGGTAAGGGCGCAGGTGCTGCTCGGGGCCGAGCTCCTACCCCACGAGGAGGAGGGGGAGTTCGGGGTGGAAGGGTTCCCGAGCCCGGTGGATGCCATACTCCACATAATAAGGAGGCATCCCATGAGGGAGAGGCACATATTGGAGACCCTCTCCCACCTATCCCCCGACGAGGTCTCCGAGGGGCTCGACTCCCTCGTAAGGAGCGGACGGGCCAAGAGGATAACTTATCAGGGCCAGACATTCTACGCATATGTAGAGGGCAGGTACGGCGGGTGAACAAAGGTTCTGCAAACGGCTTTCGGACGTGTTCGAGGACGAGCTGAGGGAACTCGGAGGCACGGCGGAGTTCGTGGACCAGGACCACAGCCTCGTGCGCTTCTACATCCCCCCGCAGGCCCGCTGGAACGAGGTCTCCCGGAGGACCACGAACTTGGGCGAGTACCTGACCGATGCTGTCAGGGCGGTGGCACGGGAGAATCCCCAACTTCAGGGGGTCATAGACGGCGTGGACTTCAACGCCACTGCCGCAGGGCAGCGCATCCTCTCCGACGAGCAACTGCGGAGGCTGATCCAGGTGCTCTCCCGCTACCGGCTGGGGCTGAGGGATGTGGAGCCCGACATCTTGGGCCGGGCCTACGAGTACCTGCTCAGGAAGTTTGCGGAGGGGCAGGGCCAGAGCGCAGGCGAGTTCTACACCCCCCGTGAGGTGGCGATCTTGATGGCGCACATCCTTGACCCCGAGCCGGGGGATGAGATCTACGATCCGGCATGTGGTTCGGGTGGGTTGCTCATCAAGTGCCATCTGAGGTTCGTGGAAAAATACGGAGTTCCAGAGGACGGCAGGAAGAGGGTCCCGCCTGAGGTAGCGCCGCTGAAGTTCTTCGGCCAGGAGATCAACCCCTCCACGTTCGCCATGGCACGTATGAACGTCTTCATCCACGATATGGAGGCAGAGATAGCCCTTGCGGACACGATGAACCGCCCGGCCTTCCTGGACCCCGACGGGAGCCTGCGCAAGTTCCACAAGGTCACAGCCAATCCCATGTGGAACCAGGAGTTTCCCATCTCCACCTACGAGCACGATCCGTACGGCCGTTTCGCCTTCGGCGTTCCGCCGAGGTCCAGCGCGGACTGGGGCTGGATCCAGCA
>QNCW01000117.1 GCA_003645885.1 Candidatus Latescibacterota bacterium
GTCCCTAAGCAGGACGA
The DNA here is from genome assembly GCA_003645885.1 of Candidatus Latescibacterota bacterium. Lineage (GTDB taxonomy): Bacteria > Latescibacterota > 4484-107 > B68-G9 > B68-G9 > B68-G9. The sequence goes on from QNCW01000117.1 coordinate 18, forward strand.
AGTGCAGAAGCGGTGGTACGTGGTCGACGCGGAAGGGAAGGTGCTGGGTCGTTTAGCGAGCCGGATAGCCACCATATTGAGGGGTAAGCATAAACCCTACTTCTCCCCTCACATGGACACGGGGGATTATGTGATAGTTATAAACGCAGGTAAGGTCCGGGTGACCGGCAGGAAGTTGGACCAGAAGATATATCGTCACCACACCGGTTACCCCGGAGGCCTGAGGGAGGTACCCCTCAGGGAGCTTCTGAGGAAACGTCCCGAGAGGGTGATAGAGAAGGCGGTCTGGGGGATGTTGCCACACAATAGGTTGGGCCGGAAACTACTGCGCAAGCTCAAGGTGTACCCAGGTCCTGAACATCCCCACCAGGCCCAGAAACCTGAACCTTTGGAGATATGAGGAGGGCATGAGACATGGAGGAGCTTCAGGAGTTCTCGGCGAGGGGAGGAAGGAAGGAGGCCACTGCCAGGGTCTGGCTCAGGCCCGGCTCCGGAGCCTTCGAGGTGAACGGAAGGGACGCGGCGGGGTACTTCAAGCGGGAGACCCTGCTGACCCAGGTCCTCCAGCCTCTGCAACTTACGGGGACGCTGGGGAAGTTTGACATCCTGGCCAGGGTCAAAGGGGGGGGTCTTTCCGGCCAGGCCGGGGCCGTGCGCTTGGCCATAGCAAGGGCCCTCGTGCTCTACGACCCTTCCCTACGCAAGCCTTTGAAGAAGGCAGGGATGTTGACCAGGGATCCGAGGGAGAAGGAACGCAAGAAGTACGGCCTCGTCAAGGCCAGGAAGGCGTTCCAGTTCTCCAAGAGGTGAACGAAACCCGCACGTCCCCGGACCCTCGTATGGGTGCCCTTAGGGGTGGTACGGGGGGAAGAAGGGGACGGAGGAAAAAACCCGAGGAGGTGCCGTGTTGGTCACTATGAAGGAGCTTCTGGAGGCAGGGGTGCACTTCGGGCACCAGACCCGAAGGTGGAACCCCAAGATGCGCCCATATATTTTCATGGAGCGTAACGGAATACACATAATAGACCTGCAGAAGACCCTGCAGATGTTGGAGAGGGCGTACAAGGCCGTCCGGGACGCCTCAGCAGAAGGGGAGACGGTCCTCTTCGTAGGGACCAAGCGCCAGGCCAAGGAAGCCATCAGGGAGGCAGCCCAGTCCTGTGGCATGCCGTATGTTACCGAGAGGTGGCTGGGAGGGACCCTCACCAACTTCCAGACCATCAGGATGAGCGTGGCGAAGCTCGAGGAGCTCGACAGGATGAGTCAGGACGGCACCTACGAGAGGCTCCCCAAAAAGGAGGTCCTCCGTTTAGAGAAGAAGAGGGCTAAGCTCGGGACCCTCCTGGGGGGCATAAGGGATATGACCAGGCTTCCGGGGATGCTGTACGTCGTGGACACAAAGAAGGAGCAGATAGCCGTCGCCGAGGCGAACAAGCTTGAGATACCTGTGGTCGCCATAGTCGACACAAACTGCGACCCGGACGTCGTGGACTATCCCATCCCCGGCAACGACGATGCCATACGCTCTATATCACTCATCACCAAGGTCATAGCCCGGGCCGTGCAGGAGGGAAGGGAGGGGGCGGAGGAAACGCTTACCGAGGAGGAGAAACTTCAGGTAGCCGAGGCTTAGAGGAGGTGATATGGCCGTAACGACCGAAATGATAAAGGCCCTCCGTGAAAGGACTGGGGCGGGGGTGCTGGACTGCAAGAAGGCGCTGGAAGCGTCGGACGGGGATATGGACAAGGCCCTGCAGTACCTAAGGGAGAGGGGGGTACAGATAGCGGCCAAGAAGGCCCAGAGGACCACGAAGGAGGGTCTGATCGTGGCCTACGTGCACCCAGGGGACAAGCTCGGGGTGTTGGTGGAGGTCAACTGCGAGACCGACTTCGTCGCAAGGACCGAGGAATTCAGGCGTCTGGCGAGGGACATAGCCATGCAGGTGGCGGCCACGGCCCCCCTCTCGGTGGACAGGAAGGGACTTCCCGAGGACATCGTGGAGAAGGAGAAGGAGTTCTACCGCTCCCAGGCCCTCAGGGAGGGGAAGCCCGAGAAGGTGGTGGACAGGATAGTAGAGGGAAGGATGGAGAAGTTCTACCAGGAGAACTGCCTTTTGGAGCAACCCTTCATCAAGGACCCGGAGCGCACGGTCCGGGACCTTCTGACGGAAGCCATAGCGAAGCTCGGGGAGAACATAACCATAAGGAGGTTCGTGCGGTACAGGCTTGGGGAGGAGTAGGTGTACCGCAGGGTGGTGCTGAAGCTCAGCGGGGAGGCTTTGGCCGGGGAGGGGCACGGGGTGGACCCGGACGCCCTCTCCTACATCGCAGGGGAATTTCTCTCGGTGCGAGATCTGGGGGTGGAGGTCGGGGTGGTGGTAGGAGGCGGGAACATCGTGAGGGGGGCCGATCTAAGTAGACTGGGGATGGACAGGGTGAGGTCCGACCATATGGGGATGTTAGCTACCCTTATAAACGCCTTAGCCTTAGAGGATGCCCTGATGCATGCTGGGATGGAGGCGGTAGTGCAATCCTCCTTTCCCGTGGGGGAGGTGGCGGAACCCTTCCGCCGTGAGAGGGCGGTGCGGCACCTGGAGGAGGGGAAGGTGGTGATCTTCGCCTGCGGCACCGGGAACCCCTTCTTCACCACCGACACGGCGGCTGCCCTCAGGGCCGCCGAGGTGGGGGCGGAGGTGGTCCTCAAGGGCACCCACTCCGCCGAAGGGGTGTACGACAGGGATCCAGCCAAGTTTGAGGATGCAGTAAAGTTAGATAGGTTAACTTACGAGGAAGTGCTGAAGATGGGCCTCAGGGCTATGGATATAACTGCGGTGTCCTTCTGTATGGAGAGGAAGTTGCCGATAGTCGTGTTCAACATCCTGACCCCCGGCAACCTGCGCAGGGCGGTCTCGGGGGAGGCTGTGGGGACTAAGATAGCTTGACAGCTCTTAAGGAGGAAGCGATGGTCGAGGAGCTCAAGAAAGAGGTCAGAGCTAAGATGGAGAAGAGCTTGGAGGCGCTGCGCCATGAGTTATCCCAGATACGCACCGGAAGGGCCAGCCCGGCCCTCTTGGACGCCATAAGGGTGGAATATTACGGGACCATGGTCCCCATCACCCACATAGCCAACGTATCGGCGCCGGAGGCGAGGCTCTTGGTGGTCCAACCTTGGGACAAGTCCACGCTTCCTGCCATAGAGAAGGCGATCCTCAGCTCCGACCTCGGCATAACACCTTCCAACGACGGCAACGTCATACGCCTTTCCATCCCCCCCCTCACGGAGGAGAGGAGGCAGGAGCTGGTCAAGGTCGTAAGGAGGCTGGCCGAGGATGCGAGGGTGGCGGTGAGGAACATCAGGAGGGAGGCCGTGGAGCGCCTCAGGAAGGCCCAGAAGGACGGGGAGCTCTCCGAGGACGAGTCCCGCAGGGCCCAGAAGGAGGTCCAGGAGATAACCGACGAGTACATAAAGAAGGTCGGGGAGGCCCTGGCCCAAAAGGAGGCGGAGATCTTAGAGGAATGAACTTGAAGGCTCTCCCCGAGGGAGGGCCTCCGTTTTCTTAGGGGGTAACTGTGAAAAGGATTTCTATACTGCTGGCCCTCCTGTTGGTCGCCTCCTGCGGGAAGCGGCCCGTGGAGGAGGTGGTCAGGGACCTGGAAAGCCCGGACGATGCCGTCAGGAAGAGGGCCGCCCAGGAACTCATAATGAGGGACAAAGAAGAGGTGGTGCCGGCCTTGTTGAAAGTGCTGAGGACCGGAAGCCCCAGGGCCCAATATATCGCCATCCAGATCTTGGGCAGGATGAAGGACCCGAGGGTGGTCGAGCCCATAGAGGGTTTCCTATCCTCCCAGAACGTCCACATAAGGGCCGCCGCTGCAGAGGCGCTCGGGAACCTGGAGGCGAAGGAGGCGCTTGGGGCTTTGGAGGAAAGTCTGAAGGATACCTCCTCCCTGGTCAGGGAGAAGGTGGCGTGGGCCTTGGGGAAGCTGGACACGGCGGGCTCGCTTCCCTCCCTCAGGGAGGCGATAAGCGACCCCTCCAGAAGGGTCAGAAGGAGCGCCTTGGTTTCCCTGGCGGAGCTCTATCCCAAGCTGAAGGATGCGGAGGAAAAGGAGGAGGTCCTGAGGCTCGTCCGGGAATGTATAGAGGACCCGGCCCCTCAGGTGAGATACGTGGCCGTACAGATAGCGGGTATACTTCGCGACGGGCATGCCGTCCCGTTGCTCATAGAAAGGCTCGAGGACCCCTATCACTCCATAAGGCAGAAGGCGGCGCACTCCTTAGGGGACATCGGGGACCCTAAGGCCGTCCCGTACCTCAAAAAGATGCTTTCTTCCGAGGACATAGGGGACCAGGAGGCTGCAAGATGGGCCCTCAAAAGGATGGAGGGGAGATGAGGGAGAAGGTCCTGAAGGCGATAGACGAGGCCGAGGGAAGGCTCAAGAGCTTGAGCATGAGGATATATGAGAACCCAGAGCTTGCGTGGCAGGAGCACAGGGCCGTAGGCTGGATATGCGAGGAGCTGGAGGGGGAAGGATTTCAGGTAGAAAGGAGCTTCTGCGGGATGGATACGGCCTTCAGGGCAAGGCTCCGCGGCAGGGCCGAAGGCCCCGTGGTGGCCCTCCTCGCCGAGTACGACGCCCTTCCCGGGCTCGGCCATGCCTGTGGCCATCACCTGATAGCAGGCATGGCCGTCGGAGCTGCCCTGGGGCTCAAGGAGGTCCTTCCCGAGCTCGAAGGTGAGGTTCAGGTCATAGGCACGCCCGCCGAGGAAGGGGGAGGGGCCAAGGCCAAGATGGTGGAGGAGGGGGCGTTCGATGGGGTGGACGTGGCCATGATGATGCACCCCTCCGGCCGGACCATCCCTGCGAGGGGTTCCCTGGCCGTGCGGAGCTTGGAGTTCGTATTTCACGGAAGGGCAGCCCATGCTGCGGCCGACCCGGAGAAGGGGATAAACGCTTTGGACGCCGTCGTCCAGACTTTCAACTCAATAAACGCCCTACGTCAACAACTTCCGGACGATGTGAGGATACACGGGATAATAACCGACGGGGGGCAGGCCGTAAATGTCATACCCGAAAGGGCATCCATGCGCCTCGGGGTGAGGACCTTAAGGCAGGAATTTCTGAATGAGCTCGTGGAGAAGGTGGAAATGTGCGCCAGGGGGGCGGCCATGGCCACTGGAGCGAAGCTCGAGGTGCGGAGGCTCGGGCCGGTCTACGCCGCCATGAAGGTGAACCGTCCGCTCGCCCGGATCATAGAGGGACACTTCAGGGAGTTCGGCCTGGAGATCTACGAACCTCCCCCCACCGGCGGTATGGGCTCGACCGATATGGGGAACGTGAGCAGGGTCGTGCCGGCAGCTCATCCTTATATCTCGATATCACATAAAGACATTCCAGGACATTCCGAAGAATTCAAGGAGGCGGGGAGGTCGCCCCTCGCCTTAGAGAGGATGCTCGTGGGAGCTAAGGTCCTGGCCCTTACAGCGTTGGACCTTCTAACGGATCGGGAGCTTTTGGAGGAGGTGAAGAGGGACTTCCGGGAGGGATGATGGCCGACCTGTTGATAAGGGGTGGCACCATCCTGGACGGAAGCGGAGGGGAGCCCTTCGTGGCGGACCTCGTCGTAGAAGGCGACAGGATAGCGGACGTGGGCAACTTCCCCCACGCCCGGGCCGATAGGGTGATAGATGCCGAGGGGCTGTTCGTAGCCCCCGGCTTCGTGGACCCCCACACCCACGCCCACGACGAGGCCGAGGGAGGGATACTCAAGGTCCCCGATGCGGACAACTTCTTGCGCCAAGGCGTCACCACGGTCGTGGCCGGCAACTGTGGAGGTTCCCCGCTTCCGGTGGGGGAGCACTTGGAGCAGGTGGAGAACTTGGAGATACGGACGAACTACGCCGTCCTCGTAGGTCACGGCTCCGTGCGTAAGGCCGTCTTAGGGATGGAGGACCGCCACGCCGCTCCCGAGGAACTTGAAAGGATGAGGGACCTCGTCCGCAGGGCGATGGAGGAAGGGGCCCTCGGCATGTCCACGGGGTTCATGTACGTCCCCGGGGCCTACGCCTCCTTGGAGGAGGTGGTGGCCTTGGCGGAGGAGGTGGCCCGTAGGGGGGGCGTCTTCACGAGCCACATAAGGGACGAGGGGACGAGGCTCCTGGAATCCATCGAAGAGGTGGTGAGGATATGCCGGGAGGCAGGGGTCCCGTCCCAGATATCCCACCTCAAGGCGTGGGGGAGAGGTGGATGGGGAAAGGCCGAAGGGGCCCTGAAACTTTTGGACGACGCCAGGGCCCAGGGCCTCCCCGTAACGGCCGACCAGTACCCCTACACAGCAAGCTACACCGGGCTCCAATTCCTCGTCCCGGAGTGGGCCTTGGCCGAGGACAAGCTCGAGGAACGCCTCAAGGACCCCGAGCAGGGCAAGGCCGTAAGGGAGGGCATAGCCAGCAAGATCGAGCTTGCAGGAGGGCCCGATGCCATCCTTCTGGCCATCTGCGAGGCACATCCCGAATACGAGGGCAGGACCCTGGCCCAGGCGGCCGAGGATATGAACAAGGACCCCGTAGGGGCCGTGGAGGAACTTGTGCTCTCGGGGCCGGTATCCGCCATATATTTTTCCATGAGGGAGGAGGAGGTGGAGGCCATAGCCCGCCATCCGGCCGTGATGGTGGGCTCGGACGGGCACCTGAGGAGGTTCGGCGTAGGTGTGTCCCATCCTCGAAACTACGGCACCTTCCCGAGGGCATGGAGGTGGTTCGTAAGGGAGAAGGGGCTGTGGACCCCACAGGAGGCGATAAGGAAGATGTCAGGGATGGCGGCCGAGAAGTTCGGGCTCGAGGGGAGGGGCCTCCTGAAGAGGGGCTACTTCGCCGACATCGTGGTCTTCGACCCTGAAAGGTTCCGGGATACGGCCACCTTCCGGGACGGTCACGGCTATCCCGAAGGAGTCCTTTATGTCATCGTGAACGGTAAGGTAGCCGTAGAGGAGGGCAGGACGGCCGAACGAGGGTACGGGAGGGTCCTGAGAGGAAAGGGCGGCCTATAATCGGACTAAAGCCGGAGGAAGGGAGGACACGGTGAGAAGGGGTATTGTTGTGATAACAGCCATCGTAATGATACTTTCGGGCACTCAAAGCGGGCTTGCTGAGAAGGGTAAATCAAGCTTTGCTGAATGGAGGAGCAAACTGACCCAGGAAGAGAGAGCAGAGCTTATCAGCAAGCTCCACCCACAAGACCGCAAGGCGATAGAAAGAGGCCTTTATCCTCCGGAGGTTGTAGATGCGCTTTTGTATCGTATAAAGCGCTGGGGGGATTACTTAAGGCCGCAGCTTTCCGAGGAGGAGAGAGCAGCTCGTCTGGCCGAGCTATCCGAGGAGGAGCGTGAGGTGCTTAGGAAGCGCTACTACATTCTTGTCCAGACCAGGAGGATGCTTCTGGTCGGTAAGCCCTTGACAAGATAGGGCGATTGTGTTATATTTATCTTCGGTCTTTGACCTCCTTAGGGGGGAAGACCTCTTGACAAAATAGGACAATTATAGTATATTATAAGCTGCGATTGAGGGCTCTTTGAAAACGGAATAACGTGCACAGGACCCGCCCGGAAGTTTCAGCCTTTTGCTCTCCA
>QNCW01000118.1 GCA_003645885.1 Candidatus Latescibacterota bacterium
CCCCCCTATAGACGGAGGTAACCCGAACATCCTTTTGAAGCTCTCGTTAGCGAGGATTATCCTCCCCCCTTCTTCCAGCACAACGATACCTTCCACCGTAGAGCTGAGGATAGCCCGGAGCTCTTGCCTTTCGGTGCTGAGGCTGGCAAAGGAATCCTCCAGCTTCCGGGCCATTTCATTTAAGGCTGCTGCTAGCTCGCCCAATTCGTCCTTCCTCTTTGCGAAAACCCGAACCCCGAAGTCCCCCGAGGCTATCTTTTTGGTAGTATCGACCATATCTTTAATAGGTCTGGACAGAAGCTTAGAGGATAAACAGGCGAGGACTAACGCAAACGTAAGCAAAAGGACGGTGAAATGGCCGATGTTGCGGTTCATCGTTCCTATCAGGCCCTCTATCTCCTCCAAGGGAAGGCTCGTCCTTATAACCCCTACGATCCGACCGCTTTTTTCTACCGGTATGGCGACGTACATCATCCTCTGCTTTAAAGTGGTGCTGTAACGAATGCTTTTGCCCACCTGGCCTTCCAGAGCTCTTTTTATCTCCGGCCTTGTGGCGTGGTTCTCCATCCGTTCGGGGTCTTCTTCTGAGTCCCCTAAGACCACTCCATCGGGGGCTATCACAGTAATCCTTGTGCCTATCTTACGGCCCAGCTTCTTGGCGATCTGGTCGATATCCTCGATGTGGCCGCCAGGGAGATAACCTACAAGGACTTCCTCTATCAGCTCGGCCCGAATTCTGAGGTCTTCCTCTATGCCCCTGAGGTAATACCGTTCGGTCTTCTCGGCGACGAGAAGGGCCAAGACCGAAACGGTTACGATGATTATCAAATAATAATAGGCCAATTGCCGCCACATTATCCCTATTCTCGCCATCTTTGCACCTCGAGCTTATAGCCGATCCCCCGGACGGTTTTGATCAGCCTGCCTCCCTCCCCCAGTTTTTCCCTCAGATGTCGGATGTGTACATCTATGGTCCTGTCCAGCACGACCTTGTCCTCCTGCCATAGTTCATTCAGGAGCTGATTCCGCGTGAAGACCCATCCCGGCCTTTCGGCGAGTATGGCCAGAATCCTGAACTCGGTAGGGGTCAGGTCTATCCTTCGGCCCTTAAACCTGACCTCAAATCTGTTCGTGTCTATCGCTAAGTCTCCGATTACTAGCGATTCCCCTTTTTCCTCCACTTTCGCCCTCCTCAACACCGCCTTCACGCGGGCCACGAGCTCTCTTGGGCTGAAGGGTTTTACCACGTAGTCGTCGGCCCCCAACTCCAATCCCACGACTTTATCGGCCTCGCTCCCTTTAGCGGTGAGCATTATGATGGGCACCGAGGATGTGCGTCTGTTTCCTCTGAGGACCCGGCAGACCTCGAGGCCATCCATTCCCGGCAGCATCAGGTCCAAGATCACCAGGTCGGGGAGCATGGTTTCGATGAAACTGAGCAACCCCTCGCCGTCGCGGAACTCCTTTACTTCAAACCTCTCCTTTTTGAGGTGGTAGCTTATCAGCTCGAGGATGTCCGGCTCATCGTCGACGATGGCTATCAATTTCGCCATATCACAGCTCCTTCCTCTCGGATGAACCTCCCTCACAAGAACAATCGAACGGCTCGTACCACTCCCCGGACCACAAAATCTACTGCCGGGTTGGAGGGTGGTTCCGGCGATGGTTAAAGATAATCCACCCGTAGAAGTTCGGCAAGAAGTATACTAAGGACCTTTCGACACCTCTGTACCGGAAAATTCTCTTGCCTTAGACGCAAGGAATTATTATATTACACTTTCACGATGCGGCCTTCTATACAGTTCTTGAAGACGATGGATAGTTCCTGAGACGGAAAACCATAGGATAATTCAAGAGGTGAATAAATCCAAAAAGAAAGGAGGGTGAAGCAGTGATCCATGTGACGGTGCGCGAGGGAGAAGATGTGGAACAGGCCATCAAACGCTTCAGGAGGAAATGCGAACAGGAGGGGATAATCAAGGAGATCAAGAACCACAGATTTTACGAGAAGCCGAGCGAACGGCGTCGCAAGGCCCAATCCAAGGCCCTTAGGAAGCTCAGGAAGGCCATGTTCATGCAGCAGAAGAAGGGGTCCTAAGTCACACCCTTAGAATTACTAAGCTTACCGGCTCCATAGAGGGATGGGGGTGAACCTCGTAGGTCTCCCACCTTATGTGCACACCTGTAAGCTCGGCAGCTGAGCGTTCCGAAGACTTGTAGGTCAATATGCCACCTCCCTCACGAAGGAGGGGGGTGGCATATTCTATAATGGTCGGCAGCTCGGCCACCGCCCTAGCTAAGGCCCAATCGTAAGAACGCCTATGGGCTGGGTCCCGGGCCAATTCCTCCGCCCTGGTCCAAATCACTTCCGCCCCTTCAAGTCCGAGCTCCTCCACCACCTTCCTGAGGAACAGGGCCCTCATCCTCCTAGATTCCACCAAAGTGATGCGGATATCCTGTCGGAGTATCTTGATGGGAATCCCGGGAAAGCCTGCACCTGAGCCTATGTCCACCGCTCGGAAGGGACCTTCGGGAAGTACGGCCAAAGGGGCAAGGGAGGGGAGGATATGTCGGAACACGAGGTGGGGCTCGTCCCTGCGCGAGAAGAGGTTGATCCTACGGTTCCACGATAGTAGGAGCTCTAAGTAGGTCCGAAACTTGGAGAGCGATTCCTGCGAAAGGGAACATCCGAGGTTGTGGCACCCCTCAATCAGGGCCCTTTCGTCCTGATGTTTCACGTGAAACGTTCCCGCCCTTCTTCAGGTGGAGCACCAGGAGGGAGAGGTCCGAGAACCTGACCCCCGATATTCTCGCCGCCTGTCCTACGGAGCGAGGCCTCATCTCCGAAAGCTTCTGGCGGGCCTCCGTGGAGAGGCCGTACACCGAATCGTAGTCGAAATCCTCGGGTATGGGCAGGGAATCCAACTTCTCCAACTGCGCTACCTGGCGCTCCTGCTTCTGTATGTAACCTTCGTACTTTACCTCCAGTTCCGCCCCCCTCGCAACCTCGGGTTCCACCCCGTCCCCGAGGAAGGACTTTACGTCCTCGTAGGAAACGTCGGGACGCTTCAAAAGCTGGGCGACCGAGAGGCGCTCCTGTCTTCCCAATATCCTCCCGACCTCTTCGGCCGGGAGGAACACGCTCCTCATCCTCGAGACAGCGGCCTCTATCTTCCTCCTCTTCTCCTCGGTCTTCCTGTACCTTTCCTCTGAGACGAGGCCGAGCCTGTACCCGTAGGGCACGAGCCTTAAGTCAGCGTTGTCGGGGCGGAGTCTAAGCCTATGTTCCACCCTAGATGTGAACATACGATAAGGTTCCTTCGTCCCCTTGGTCACGAGGTCGTCTATGAGGACGCCGATGTACGCCTCCGAACGCTTCAGCACGAAGGGAGGCTCCCCCATAACCTTAAGTGCAGCGTTTATCCCGGCGATGAGCCCCTGGGCGGCCGCCTCCTCGTATCCCGAGGTCCCGTTTATCTGCCCCGCTAAGAAGAGTCCCTGGACGAGCCTCGTCTCGAGCCAGTGGAAGAGCTGGGTAGGAGGGACGAAGTCGTATTCGACCGCATATCCCGGCCTGGTTATCTCTGCCTCCTCGAGGCCGGGGACCGTACGAAGCGCCCTCCACTGCACGTCCTCGGGGAGGCTCGTGGCGAACCCGTTTATATATCTCTCCTCCGTGTCCAGTCCCTCCGGCTCGACGAATATCGGATGGCGGGGTTTATCGGCGAAGCGGACTATCTTGTCCTCTATCGAAGGGCAGTACCTCGGGCCTATTCCCACGATCTTGCCGGTGTAGAGGGGGGAGCGGTCGAGGCCGCTCCTCAGGGCTTCGTGGGTCCTCTCGTTCGTGTAGGTGAGGTAGCAGGTGGCGAGGTTCCTGACCTCCTCGGTCTCGAACGAGAAGGGCACGGGCGGCTCGTCCCCGGGCTGCGGCTCCATGCTTTCGTAGTCCACGGTCCTCCCGTCCACCCTCGGAGGGGTTCCCGTCTTGAGCCTGCCGACCTCGAACCCCAACCTCCTCAGACATTCGGAAAGCCCCCTCGCCGGGGGCTCACCGAACCTCCCCCCCGGGAAGTGGACGAGCCCTACATGCAACAGGCCCTCGAGGAAGGTCCCGGTCGTGAGGACCACGGTCCTCCCGTGGAATTCGTACCCGGTCTCGGTCCTGACCCCCACCGCCCTCCCCCTCTCCACCAGGATTTCGGTCACGTGTCCCTGCTTGACCGACAGCCCTTCCTGTCCCTCGACCCTCCTCCTCATCTCGGCCCTGTACGAGGCTCTATCGGCCTGGGCCCTGAGCCCCCAGACCGCAGGGCCCTTCGAGCGGTTGAGGACCCTGAAGTGGATCCCCGTGGCGTCCGCGGCCTTGGCCATCTCACCTCCGAGGGCATCTATCTCCCTTACGAGGTGCCCCTTCGCAACCCCTCCTATGGCGGGGTTGCAGGACATCTGACCTATCTCCTCTATCTTCATGGTTATGAGGAGAACCCTCATCCCCATCCTGGCCGAGGCCAAGGCCGCCTCGCACCCGGCATGTCCCCCACCTACCACTATTACATCGTACTCCCTCATTTCCCCACGCAGAACTCGGAGAATATCCTGTCCAACACCTCGTCGGGGGTGGTCCTCCCCAATATGTCCTCTAAGGCGTCCAGAGCCTCCTGAAGTTCCACCCTCAGGACCTCATAGGACCAGCCCTCATCGAGCTCCCTCAAGGTCCTCCTCAAAGCCTCCGATGCCCTGTCCAATGCGATCTTGTGCCGCTCCTTAGTTATGAGGAGCCCATCGCTTTCCCAAGCACGGTCCCCTAAGACCACATCGAGCATCGTCTCCTTCAGGCGATCCAGGCCGTACCCGGTCAGGGCGGAGGCCTCGACTATGGGTCCATCTTCCAAGATATCCCTGACCTCCCCGTCCGATACCACCCTCCCCTTATCCACCTTATTTATAATTATAACCTTCCTCCCACGGCCGACCAGCCTCGCCACCTCCTCGTCCTCGGAGGTCATGGGCTCGGAACCGTCCAGCACAACCAGGAAAAGGTCGGCGACCGCGGCCTGTCGCTCGGTGCTGGCCCTGGCCTGTCTCTCTATCTCGTCCTTCGCCTCCCTTATGCCGGCGGTGTCCACGAGGTGGACCAAAAGCCCGTCCACCTCCAAGGTCCCGTCCAGGAAGTCCCTGGTCGTCCCTGGAACCTCGGAGACTATCGCCCTCTCCTCCTCGAGGAGAGCGTTCATGAGACTTGACTTCCCGACGTTCGGCCTTCCGACTATCACCGCCCTTATCCCCTCCCTCTCGACCCTCCCCCTCGAATAGGAAGCTCTGAGGGAATCCACGGCCTCGAGCACCCTCCCCAGAAGCTCCCTCAGCTCCGCATCGGGAAGTTCGACGTCCTCCGGAAAATCTATGCTCGCTTCTATGTACGCTACCGCCTCCACGAGGTAGGAGCGAAGTTCTTCGACCCTACGCGAGAGGACGCCCGAAAGCTGGGCGTAGGCGGCCTTCCTCGCCCTTTCTGAGCTGGCCTTAACTATATCTGCTACTGCCTCCGCCTGGGCGAGGTCCATCCTCCCCCCGAGGAAGGCCCTCATCGTGAACTCCCCGGGCCTGGCAAGCCTCGCCCCCCTCTCCAGGACCATCCTGAGGACCCTCCTCGTGACGGCCATCCCGCCGTGGCAGTTTATCTCGACCACATCCTCGGTGGTGTAGGTGTGAGGGGCACGCATGACGGTGAGCAGGACCTCGTCCACCTCCTCGTCCCCGTCCACGACCCTCCCGTAGAGCATTCTTCTGTGGCGCACATTCTTCGGACGGAGCTTGCCCTTGAAGATGCCCTCGGCTATCTCTACGGCTCTGGGACCGCTTATACGGACTATCCCTATCCCCCCTACGCCCAAAGGGGTGGATATGGCCGCTATGGTGTCCTCCTCCGTCATACCGAGAGCTTCCCCCCCCTCATCATGTAGATCTGCTGGGCTATGGAGAGGATGTTGAACATGGTATAATAAAGCACGAGCCCTGAGGGGAACTTTGCGAAGAGGAAGACCATGACGGCGGGCATTATGTAGATCATGGAGGACTGTTTGGGGTCCTTTACGGAGAGCCTCTGCTGGAAGAAGGTGGTGATCCCCATGAGGACCGGAAGGACGTAGTAAGGGTCCGGGGCCGAAAGGTCCTTGAGCCAGAGCACGAAACCGGCCCTACGGAACTCTATGGTGCTCCTGAACACCGTGAAGAGGGCTATAAGTATCGGCATCTGCAGGAGGACGGGGAGGCATCCTCCCATAGGGTTAACCCCGTGCTCCTTGTAGAGCCTCATGATCTCCCTGTTGAGCCTCTGGGGATCGTCCTTGTACTTCTGGCGGAGGGCAGCTATCTTGGGCTGGAGGGCCTGCATCTTTGCGGAAGCTACATAACTTTTGTAGGTCAGGGGATACACAACTATCTTCACCAATATCGAGAAGAGCACGATGACCAGGCCGTAGTTCGGGATCAATCTGTGGAGCCATATGAGCATCTTCAATATAAGCTTACCTATGGGCCTTATCCACCACCATCCGAGGTTCATAACCCTCTCAAGTCCCACGCCTAAAGCTTTGACCCTGTCATATTGCAGGGGGCCCAGGTACCACACCCCCTCGAACATCGGGGAACTTCCCATCTCCTTGAGCCGGAAGGTGTAGAGCCTTTCGTCCGAACGGCTCCAGTCCCCCTCCACTCCCACCTCCATGACCTGCTCCCCGCTCGGAACGAAGGCGACGAGGAAGTATTTGTTCCTCACCCCTATCCACGATAACATCCCCTCCATGCTCTTGTTCAGGGATTTACCCTTTCCCACGTCGTAGCTTTCGAGCTCCCCGCCCATAAAGACGTAGACTTTAGTATAGTTCAAATCCTCCTTGATATTAGGTTCTGTGACGGCTATCCCCCTCGTCCAGGAAAGTTTCCCCCTCAAAGGACCCTGTGCGCCGTATGCCATAACTTTAAATCCGAGCGTATATCCGTCCGAGCGGAACACGAAATGCTTCGCCACTGTTATGTTCCCGCATGCGACATTCATGACGACCTCCTTCTCCCCCTCCACGAGCTTTAAGGTATCCTCCCCACCGTACGAGAATTCGACGGAATCCAAGTTCACCCCTTCCAACACCAACCCGGGACCGGACCTACCTCTGAGCAACTCCAAAGGACGTCCCCTTGAGTCCAAAAATTCCTTCAACCTCCAACTTCGCAACACGGCCCCCTTCGTGCTCAACTCGGCTGTATAAAGGGGCGTCTCCACGACGATACTCCGGCCAATTTCCTCCCCCTGCCTCACGACGGGAGGAGGTCGAAGTTCGACGGCCTCGGTGGAGGTCGTCTCGGCAGGAGGAGGTTTCTCCTCGAGCTTAGGTGAAGCTTTTCTGTACAGCCACTTCTGATATAGAGGCGTGAGCAGGATGATGATACCTATTATAACTATAGCTAAGATGGTCCTAAAGTCCATATCCCCTCCGATAGAACGCACCCCCGAAAGTTGCCTCCCGGGGGTTTCATCTCCGATGTAAGCCGACGCTCCTCAACAGCTCCCTCAGTTCATGATAAAGCTCCCAATAGCCTCC
>QNCW01000119.1 GCA_003645885.1 Candidatus Latescibacterota bacterium
ACGTCCGTCATAGAGAAGCAGGGGGACGTCCCCCAGGCGTACGAGATAATGGGCACAGCGTACATGTTACAGGGAAAGGTGGAGGATGCCGAGCGTAGCCTTAAGAAGGCCTTAGAACTCTATCCGAACTACGCCTCGGCACATACAAAGCTCGGAAGCATCTACCTGGGGAAGGGCGAGGTAGAAAGGGCCAAGGCCGAGTTCCAGGCTGCCCTCAAGGCCAACCCGGACGACTTCGTCGCCCATCAGAACCTCGGGACGATATACCTGAAGGAGGGGAAGTACGACCTTGCGGTGGGCGAGTTCAAGGCCGCCATAAGGGCGAACCCGAACCTGCTTCAGGCCAAGGTGAACCTCGCCTCCCTCTATAACAGGATGGGGATGTACGAGGACGCCGTAAAGTTGGCCGAGGACATAATGAAGTCCAGTCCGGCGTACGCCCACGACATCCTCGGGGTGGCATACCTCGGGAAGGGGAAGCTTAAGAAGGCCGAGGAGGAGTTCAAGAAGGCCGTAAGGATCGACGGGAGGTTAGCGGACGGGTACTACCACCTCGGCCTCCTGTACCTCAGGACCGGAAGGATAGGGGACGCCTTGGGAAAGCTCGAGGAGGCGAGGAAGCTCCGACCCGAATCCATGACGATAATCTCGGGACTGGCCCTGGCGTACCTGAGGAAGGGGGAGGTCGAGGAGGCGAAGAAGTTATGCCTCAGGGCGATGGAGCTTGAGCCCGAAAACCCCCACGCCCACCACGCTATGGGGCAGGTGCTCGAGGCCGAAGGGAAGCTCGAGGATGCTGAGAGGGAATACTTAAAGGCCCTCAAGCTCGATCCCCTGCACGTCCCTGCCAGGATCTCCCTCGCGGACCTCTACCTTAGGGACAAGAAATGGGGTCAGGCGGAAAGACAATGCAGGAAGCTCATCGAGCTGAACCCCAACGATCCTTCCTTCCGCTACAGGCTCGGGGTGGTATACCAGCTTCGGGGACAGCTCGATATGGCCGAAGGGGAGTTCGAGAGGGCCGTAAAGCTGAATCCCTCCTTCGCACCTGCCCATTCGAAGCTGGCCGAGGTCCGTGCCTCGAAGGGAGATTTCCTCGAGGCCTTGGACGGGTACAGGAAGGCCCTGGGCCTCGACCCCGGGCTCGTCGAGGCATACATAGGCCTTTCGGATATATACAGCTCGCAGGGGAAGTACGATCTTGCGGAAAGGGAACTTAAGGATGCCCTCGCACGGAGGCCGAACCATCCCGTAGCCGCTTTCAAGCTCGGAGCGCTCCTTATAAGGCAGGGTAGGCTGGAAGAGGCCGAATCCTTGGCCAGGAGGGCAGTAAGGGCGAATCCAAATGTGCACCAGCTACACCAGCTCCTCGGCGAGATATACGCCCTTAAGGGGGACTTCGACCGGGCGATCGAGGAGTACGAGGAGGTCGTGAGGCTAGGGCCATCCCTCCCTGCCGGCCATATGGGGCTCGGGCTCGCAAGGCTCGCCTCAGGTTCCTCGGGGGCGCTGGAGGAATTCGAAAGGGCTATAAAGCTCGACAGGAGCGGGGTCAGGGCCTACCTGGCGTCTGCGGTGGCGCTGCAGGGCGAGGGGAAGCTGGGGGAAGCCTTAGAGAGGTGTAGGAGGGCCTCCCAGCTCGACCCTGAGAACCTCCCCGTAAGGGCGATCCTCGGCGGCATATACTGTGCCGGAGGGAAATTCGACAGGGCGTCCTCCGAGTTCGGGAGGGCCGGGACGGTCGTGCCCGACTTCCTCATAAGAGAGATGAGGTCGCTCGAGGGGCCGTCCTGGTACAGGATAAACCTTTCGGTCCTCTTCTTGGCTTCCGGATGGCCCTCCGCTGCCCTTCGGCAGGCCGAGCGCATGCTAGAGGAGGACCCCGAAGATCCCGTAGCCCTCTACATCTCAGCGGTAGCTCATCTGGCCCGCAGGGACCTGGACGAGGCCGAAAGGAGCCTGAGGAAGCTTGTAAGGCTCAGGCCGGATTCGGGGTCACCGTACGAGGCCCTCGCAAGGGTGTATTTAGCGAGGAACCTGCCGGACAGGGCCATAGAATATTACAGGAAGGCGATATCCGCCGATCCGGAGCTGACCTCTGCGCACATGGGGCTCGCCCTGGTTTATCTGAAGAAAGGTGATTACAGGAGGGCCACCGAGGAATATGAAAGGGCGCTCCAGCTCGAGCCCGAGTCCAGCGTCATACTCAACCAACTTGCATGGCTCTACGGCACGGAGGGGAGGGACCTGGATACGGCGATATCGTACGCCAAGAAGGCCGAGGCCATGAGTCCGAAGGTGGGAGAGATAGTGGATACCGTGGGCTGGCTGTACTACCTTAAGGGGGACTATAGCATGGCGTTGATCAAGCTGAAGAAGGCTGCGGCCTTATCCCCTTACCATCCCACGATCAGGTACCACCTCGCGATGGCCTATTACAAGACCTGGAGGAAGGAGAAGGCGGCGGAGGAGCTGAGGAAGGCCCTGGCCATCTCCTCCGACTTTCCCGAGGCAGGGGAGGCCAGGAGGATGCTCGCAAAGCTCGGCAGGTGAGGAGATATCTGTGGCCGATATCGTTACAGCACGTCGGCCTTTATGAGGTTGGTGGCGCCCGGAACTCCCACCGGGACGCCGGCAACTATCACGACCCTCGCTCCCTTCGACACCAGTCCGGAGCGTAGGGCCGCCTCCTTGGCCCTCTCTATGAGTGTGTCGGTGTCGGGAGGTTCCTCTATCTTCGTAGGATATATCCCCCAGAAGAGCGTCAGCCTCCTTTTTACCTCCTCGCTCGGGGTGACGGCTATTATAGGTGCGTGGGGCCTGTATTTTGCGACCATCCTAGCGGTCTGGCCGGAATGTGTACAGCAGATTATGGCCTCGGCTTTGATGTTGAGGGCTATGTGGCAGGCTGCATGGCTTATGGCGTCCGGGACGTCGGGTTCCTCGGTTATGCTTCTGGCCTGAAGCTGGGCTATGTAATCTATCCCCTCCTCTGCCCTCAGGGCGACCTCCGCCATCATCCTCACCGCCTCCACAGGATACCTG
Organism: Candidatus Latescibacterota bacterium; assembly: GCA_003645885.1. Lineage (GTDB taxonomy): Bacteria > Latescibacterota > 4484-107 > B68-G9 > B68-G9 > B68-G9. The sequence continues at coordinate 3,046 of QNCW01000119.1, forward strand.
CCGACAGCGGTCTCCTCCGAAAGCATGACGGCGTCCGTTCCGTCGAATATAGCGTTGGCTATGTCCGTGACCTCAGCCCTGGTGGGTCTCGGGCTCTCAACCATGGAGAGCAACATCTGGGTGGCGGTTACGACCGGCTTTCCGTGTTCGTTCGCCTTCTTTATTATCTCCTTCTGGGCGATGGGGACCTCCTCCAAGGGTATCTCGACCCCGAGGTCCCCCCTTGCGACCATGACCCCGTCCGCCTCTTTTAGGATTCCGTCTATGGCCCTCAGGGCCTCGTGCTTCTCCACCTTCGCTATCACGGGGACCTCCTTCCCCCGCCTGCGGGCCTCGTCCTTGACCCTCCTTACATCTTCAGGCCCCCTCACGAAGGAGACGGCTACCCAATCCACCCCATGCTTGATGCCGAACTCTAAGTCCTCTAAATCCTTATCTGTGACAGAGGGGACACCGAGGGAGACGCCCGGAACGTTTATCCCCTTGTGGGAACTTAGCTCCCCTCCTACGAGGACCTCGCAGAGTACATCTGTCTCGGTGGTGGCCTTGACCTTCAAGGTCATCTCGCCGTCGGCTAGAAGTATAATGTCCCCAGGGCTGAGGTCCCGGGGAAGTCCTTTGTAACTTACGGGCACTTCGCCCTCGCCCGGGACGTCCTTGGAAGTGAGGACAAGCTCCTCCCCGGGCACAAGCCTCAACAGTCCCGGCAGCTCCCCGACCCTGACCTTGGGCCCGCTCAGGTCCTGGAGCACGGCCACTGGGGTCCCGGTCCTCTTAGAGGCCTCCCTGACAGCTGCTATCTGCTCGGAGTGTTCCTTCCGAGTTCCGTGGGAGAAGTTGATGCGGGCCACGTTCATACCGGCTTCTATCATCTTCTCTATCGTGCCCACGTCCTCCGAGGAGGGTCCTATGGTGCAGACTATCTTCGTGCGTTTCATGTATATCACCTCCGGGAGAGGTCCTCCAGGGTCCGGAAGAACCCCGGGAAGGAGATGTCGGCCCATTCCGCCCCTTCTATCACCGTCTCGCCCTCGGCCACGAGCCCTGCGACCGCGAACGCCATGGCTATCCTGTGGTCCCCGAAGCTCTCTACCGTCGCTCCCCTCAGGTTCCCCCCTCCCCCTATCACCATGCCGTCGGGAAGCTCCCCGACCTTAGCCCCCATCCTCCTGAGGTTCTCCACCACGGCCCTTATCCTGTCGGTCTCCTTGGTCCTTAGTTCCGATGCATCCCTTATAACGGTCTCCCCACGGGCGCAGGCGGCTGCCACGGCCAGAACGGGAAGTTCGTCTATGAGGTTGGGGATGAGGGTCCCGGCGATCCGGGTGCCTTTGAGGTCCGACCCTCGGACCACCAAGTCCCCCACAGGCTCGCCGCAGACGAGCCTCTCCCCCTCCACCCTGACCTCCGCCCCCATCCTCCTCAGGACTTCCACCACCGCCCTTCTTGTGGGGTTCAGGCCGACATCCTTTATCCTTATGTGGGACTTGGGTACTATCGCCCCCGCAACCAAGAAGAAGGCGGCCGAGGATATGTCCCCGGGCACGACCACCCTACGGGCCTCGAGCTTTCCCGTTCCTTCCACCGAGACCTGCACCCGCACTCGGCCCCTTTCCCCCTCCGCCCTCCTGAGCCTGCGGTCGAGCTCTTCTTCCAGGTCCTGGGAGCGTCCTTCCCTCGTCCACCTCCTTTCGACCTCCGCTCCGAAGGCCTCCAACATCCTTTCGGTGTGGTCCCTGGAGGGAGCTGGCTCCTCCACCGAGGTCCTCCCCTCTGCGTAGAGGCCGGCAAGTAGAACGGCGGATTTGACCGTGGCGCTTGCGACCGGAAGGGAGTAACATATGGGCTTCAGAGGGAAGTGGCCCTCTATCTCCAAGGGGGGGTACAGGTCGTCGCGGGCTGAGACCTTCGCCCCCATGAGCCTCAAGGGCTCAACGACCCTCATGGGCCTTCTGCTCAGGGACTCGTCCCCCTCGAGGACCGAGGTGAAATCCTGTCCCGCCAATATCCCAGAGATGAGCTTCATCAAGGTCCCGGAGTTTCCGGCCCATAGGGGTCCATCAGGGGGCTTCAGCCCCCTCAGGCCAAGGCCGTGGATGCGGATGACGTTTCCCTCCCTTTCCACCTCGACGCCGAGCCTTTCGAGGACCTCTAAAGTGGTCTGCGGGTCCCTTCCCGGCGCGAACCCTTCTATCTCGGTGGTGCCCTCGGCTATTGCCCCTAAAAGTGCCGCCCTGTGGGATATGGACTTGTCCCCCGGGACGGATATGACCCCCCTCAGCTTCCGGACGGGCGATATGCGGACCTGCATCGTACCCCCTTGTGAACTCCTCCGAAGAATCCTATATTCTTTAATACCGTGGGAAGGTTCTGGAAGAAACTGCTGCTTTGGACCCTCATCTGGGGCCTCGTATACTCCGCAGCCCTCGCAGGCATAGTGCTCTACTTCGGCCGGGACCTTCCCTCCTTGGAGCAACTCGAAAGGTTCAGGCCGAAGCTCGCTACCTTAATATACGACTCGGAGGGTAAGGTAGTCAAGGAGCTCGCCGAGGAGAGGAGGGTGTCGGTCCCGTTCGACCAGATCCCCGAGGAGTTCTTCGACGCCCTCCTGGCCGTGGAGGACAGGGAATTTTACCACCACAACGGCGTCAACTTCTTGGCCATCGTCCGGGCGGCCCTGGCCAACATCTCCGCCGGCAGGATAGTGGAGGGCGCAAGCACCGTAACCCAACAGCTCGCCCGTAACCTCTTCCTTTCCTTCAAGGTAAGTTTGTCCAGAAAGATCAGGGAGGCCCTGACGGCCATCCGTATAGAGAGGGCCTACACCAAAGAGGAGATCCTCGAGATGTACGCCAATCAGGTCTACTTCGGACGTGGTGCCTGGGGGATACAAGCCGCCGCCCGGACCTACTTCGATAAGGACGCTGAGGACCTCACCCTCGAGGAATGTGCCCTCTTGGTCTGGCTTCTCAGGTCCCCAAACCGCTACCCCGCCCTCCTCCAGCTCAACCCCGAAGTTGCCCTGAGAAGGCGCAACATCGTTTTGGACAAGATGGTGGACTTCGGCGCTATCTCCCGCGAACGGGCCGAGGAGGCCAAGGCCAGGCCTTTGGGACTTCACACGGCCTTGGGGAAGGTCGGGGAAGCCCCGTACTTCGTGGAGTACGTCCGCCAGTACCTGATGGAGAAGTACGGTTCGGACATGGTGTACAAAGGTGGCCTCCGCGTCTACACCACACTGAACACGACCCTGCAAGGTCTGGCGGAGAAGTTCCTCTTAGAACAGCTGGCCAAGCTCCAGGCCGAAAGCCCGTATCCCGACTCCATCCCGGTCCAGGGAGCCCTGGTAGCCCTGGAGACCCACACAGGCCACATACTGGCCATGGTGGGGGGGAGGGACTTCGAGGAGAGCCAGTTCAACAGGGCGGTCCAGGCCCTTCGCCAACCGGGCTCCGCCTTCAAGCCCATAATATACGCCGCGGCCGTGGACAACGGCTGGCGCACCATAGACACCCTCTTGGACGTCCCCATCACCCTCCCCATGCCGGACGGGACGGTCTGGAGGCCGGAGAACTACGACCACACCTTCTTGGGTCCTATAACCCTAAGGGAGGCCATCAAGAAGTCGAGGAACCTCGCTACGATAAGGCTCCTCATGGACATCCAGCCCCAGACCGTGATCCCCTACGCCCGCCAGATGGGGATCACCTCACCCTTGAGGCCGGTGTATTCCATGGCCCTGGGTACGAACGAGGTCACGCTTTTGGAGCTTACGGCAGCTTACTGCACGTTCCCGAACGGAGGGGTGTGGGTGGAGCCCACTGCGGTGCTGAGGGTGGAGGATAGGGAAGGGAGGGTCCTGGAGGAGAGGGAGCACGGGGAGGAGAGGGAGGCGCTCAGCCCCGAAACTGCCGCCGTAATGGTAAGCCTGTTGGGGTCCGTCATGGAACCTGGAGGGACGGGGTACGGGGCGAGGAGGTGGTACGGCTTCAAAAGGCCCGCTGGAGGGAAGACCGGGACCACCGGGAATTTCGCGGATGCTTGGTTTATAGGTTTCACCCCCCAGATAGCCTGTGGGGTGTGGGTGGGCTACGACCAGAAGCTTTCCTTAGGGCCCAGGAAGGCGGGGGCGGCGGTGGCCCTTCCCGTCTGGGCCAGGTTCATGAAGGCGGCCCACGACACCCTCGGACTTCCGGTCGTTGACTTCAGGATGCCTCCGACCGTGGTCCAGTTGGACCTCTGCGCCGAGACCATGAAGATAGCCACCCCTTACTGTCCGAAGGTAATTCACGAGGTCTTCAAGCCCGGTACGGAGCCCACCGAAACATGCGACCTGCACCATCCCGGCACCGGAAGGAGGCCCGCTCCCTCCAGAAGGGGGAAGATCGAGTTTTAGCCTACCTCTTCCTCCTCACCTGGACCTTCTCCTGCCTCCTTCGCTCCGACCTTTCCCTCCAGGCCACGAGTATCGGGCTCGCTATGAATATGGAGGAGTAAGTCCCCACGAACACCCCAGCGGTGAGGGCCAGGGCGAAGCC
>QNCW01000120.1 GCA_003645885.1 Candidatus Latescibacterota bacterium
AGGTAACCTGGAGAGCACCCTCACCCTGACATCGTCCTCGGGGTTGGCCTCCTCGAAGATCTGCTCTAAGGCTCTCCCGAGGTCCGACCCCCAGGCGGAAAGCCAGAGGAAGGTTCCTAAGACGATCGCCATCCCTATCACCTCTTTATGTTGTTCGCCGTGGAAAGCATTTCATCGGATGTCTTTATAACCTTTGAGTTTATCTCATAAGCCCTCTGGGCGACTATCATCTTGACCATAGCTCCCACCACGTCCACGTTCGAACGCTCAAGGTAGCCCTGATGTAGCTCCCCCATCTCCCCCGAGCCGGGCGGGCCAACCAAAGGCTCGCCTGATGCCACGGTCTCCTCGTAGAGGTTCCCCCCCACGCTCCTGAGCCCCCCAGGGTTTACGAACCTCGCAAGCTCTATCTGTCCCACCTCCTCCGGCTCGACCTCGCCCGCAAGCTTCACCCTGACCACCCCGTCCTTGCTTATGCTTATCTCTTCGGCATCCAATGGGACGGTGATGGGAGGTTCGAGCGCGAACCCGTCGGAAGTTACTATCTGGCCATCGGGGGAGAGCCTGAAGGAACCGTCCCTGGTGTAATAGACCTTGCCGTCCGGCCTCAGAACTTGGAAGAACCCATCTCCATTTATGGCTATGTCCAAAGGATTATCGGTCTGGACGAGTTCTCCCTGGGAGAACCTCCTAACCGTGGCTACGGGTCTGGTCCCGTAGCCTATCTCTATCCCGACGGGAGTCTGAGCCTGGCCCGTAGAGGTCGCCCCCTGGGGCTTGACCTGTTCGTATATTAGGTCCTGGAAGTGCACGTCCCCCTCTTTGAACCCCGTGGTGTTGACGTTGGCCAAGTTGTTAGCAAGCACGTCCACATAAAGCTGCTGAGCGTACATCCCGGTAGCAGCTATCTCCATGGCCCTGTTCATACTCCCACCTCCCTCTGTTGAACTTCTTACCTACCTACCCTTCCCACCTCGTTTACGGCCTTCCTTAGGGTCTCGTCCTGGGCGATAAGCGCCCTTTGTTCGGCCTCGTAAGCTCTGTAGTTGGAGATCATCCTGACCATCTCGGCCACGGGGGAGACGTTCGCCCCCTCCAAGAACCCCTGCCTTATCCTGAAGTCCTCGGCGGGCCTTCCCTCTACGTCGGCCGCAAAGAGCCCACCCCCCACTTTCTTTAAAGCCCCGAGGTCGTCGAAATCCTCCACCCTCAACCTTCCCACGACGACGTCCCCTACCTTGACGGTACCGTCCTCCCCGAAGCTGACGGCACCCCCGAGGTCGAGCTCCAGGGTTCCTCCTTCGCCAAGGACCGGATATCCATCAGCCGTGACCAAGGTCCCCTCTTCGTCCAAGGAGAAGTGTCCGTCCCTCGTATATCTTATTCCCTCGGGCGTCTCGACCACGAAGAACCCCCTCCCCTGTATAGCGAGGTCGAGGGGATTTCCGGTCCTGATAAGTGGCCCTTGAGCGTGGTCGGTCCGCACCCTGAGGACCCCCTCCGGCCCATAGGTCCCCTCCAGGACCCCTCGGAATATGACCCTGTCCCTCTTGAACCCCACGGTCCCGGAGTTGGCCACGTTGTTCGCCAGGACCTCCTGGACCAGCTCCCTTGCCAACATTCCCGATGCTGTTATGTAGAACCCCTTTATCATCCCTTCGAAGGATAAAGCAAATCCCATACCAAAGCTTAAAGCAGCCCCCTGGGCCCGAGCTTCCTCCGGGCCGAGGACTTTTTTGCCCATCCGAGGAGGAAAAAAAGGCCGGGATGCTATCAGCATCCCGGCCTTAGCCTATGCCCATCTACATCAACCCCTGCTCCCTGTACTGGCGCAGCTTGTTGCGAAGGGTCCTCACGCTGATCCCCAAACGCTGGGCCGTGCGGGTGCGGTTTCCTCCTTCCTCCCGCAGGGTCCTGAGTATAAGCCTCCTTTCCATCTCCGCCAAGGTGGTAGCTCCCCCGTGCGGCTCCCTTTCCCTGAACGTGGTCCCTACGAAGAAGTTTTCGGGCTTCAATACCTTACCCTTGGCCAATATCACGGCCCTTTCCACGGCGTTCTCTAGCTCCCTGATGTTCCCGGGCCAGTCGTAGTCCATCAAGATATCCATCGCCTTCTCCGAGACCGTAAGTCCCTCCTTCCCCTCCCTCTCCCCGTACATCTTCAGGAAGTGCTGGACCAAAAGGGGGATGTCCTCCTTCCTCTCCCTCAGGGGGGGGATGTATATCGGCACGACCTGGAGTCGGTAATAGAGGTCCTCCCTGAACTTCCCTTCCTGGACGGCCTTCCAGAGGTCCCGGTTGGTCGTGGCTATCACCCTGACGTCCACCTTGAGCGTCCCCTCCCCCCCTACCCTCTGGAAGGTCCCATCCTGGAGCACCCTCAGGAGTTTCGCCTGCACAGCAGGTGTTATCTCACCTATCTCGTCCAAAAGCAGGGTCCCTCCGTCGGCCATTTCGAACCTCCCCCTGGACCTCTTGACCGCATGAGTGAAGGCCCCCTTCTCGTGCCCGAAGAGCTCGCTCTCCACCAGGCTCTCCGGGATGGCAGCGCAGTTGACCTTAACGAAGGGGCCATTCTTCCTGGGGCTGAGGCGATGTATGGCGTCGGCTACGAGCTCCTTCCCCGTACCACTTTCCCCCTGTATCAGCACCGTCGCCTTGGTCGGGGCTACCATCTCTATCATCTCCAAGACCTTGCGCATAGCGGGGCTCTGCCCTACCAACGTCCTCAGCCCCTGCACCTTCTCAAGCTCCCTCTTCAGCCTTATGTTCTCGCTTATGAGCCTCTTCCTCTCCAGGGCCCTCTGGACCACAACCTCCACCTCTTCCACCGAGAAAGGCTTGGTGAGGTAATCGTACGCCCCCATCTTCATAGCTTCGACGGCGTTTCGGATGGTTCCGTACGCCGTTATCACCACGACCTCGGTATCGGCGAAGTCCCTCTTTACAGACTCCAGGACGGTCATCCCGTCCACCCCCGGCATCCTCACATCGGTTATCACCAGGTCGTACCCCTCCTCCTCCACCTTCCTCAGCGCCTCCTCCCCGTCCTCTGCGGTATCAACTTTGTATCCCTGCCTTAAGAGGGCCTCCTTTAGGAAGTCCAACATCAGAGGATCGTCGTCCACCACCAGAATTCTGCCCTGAGCCATGGGCCCCTCCTATCTCAGGGTCGGGATGCGGACGAGGAACTTCGACCCCTTTCCCGGCTCGCTCTCCACGGATACCTCCCCCCCGTGCAGGTGTACCATCTTCTGCACCAACGCCAGCCCGAGCCCTACCCCCTTGGCCTTCGTGGTGAAGAAGGGATCGAAAGCCCTCCTTTTTACCTCCTCGGTCATGCCGGTCCCGGAGTCCGAGACCTCCAGACAGGCCCAACCTCCATCCTTATATCCCCTCACCTTCAGCTCCCCTCCCTCGGGCATGGCCTGGAGGGCGTTTGAGAAGAGGTTAAATAGCACCTGCTGGAATAGCTCTGTGTCCACGTACGCCCTCACTGTCCCTGAGAACTCCAAGGAGAACCTCACCTTCTTGCTCACCTTCTCATCGCATCCGAGCTGGAAGAACCTCAGGGCCTCCTCTGCCACCTCCCTAAGGTCCGCCTCCCTTAGGTCCGGGGTGAGGGGCCTTGTGTAGGTCAGGAGGTTGGTGACTATCCTGTCCAACCTTGCAAGCCCCTCGGCCATCTTCCTCACCAACTTCCTCTTAGGGTCGGCCTCCTCCATATCCCTCTCTAAAAGCTCCAGATATCCTCCTATCGCCCCGAGGGGGTTCCTGACCTCGTGGGCAACGTTGGCTGCCATCTCCCCCAACGCTGCCAACGTCCTCGACCTCTCAAGTTGCTCCTCCAAGGCCCTGACCTCGGATAGGTCCCTGAGCACCTCCACCGCACCGAGCTTCCTTCCGGCCTCGTCCGTCACGAGGGCCGTGCTTGAGTCCACTGGCACCATCCTCCCGTCCTTGGCCCTGACCTCCCTCTTGGTCCCTATCTCCCTGCCCGTCCTGAGGGTCTCGAGGATCGTCGTTCCGAAGAATTCGGTGTAGGGCCTTCCGAGGACCTCCTCCTTCCGGTAGCCGGTCATGCGCTCGGCCGCCCTGTTGAATATCGTGATCTTGCCCTCGGTGTTCACGACCACGACCCCGTTGGCCACGCTCTCAAGCACGCTTGAAAGGTAGCCCTTAAGCTCCTGAACCTCCCTCAGGGTCCTTCGAAGGTTCCTGTTGCGCTCCTCCAGCTCTACGTTGAGCTTGAGCACCTCCCTGCGGAGGGCCACGTATGCATCCCTGAGGCCGTCGGTGGACTCCCGGAAGGACTGGAGGACCTCGTCCAGCCAACCTTCGCTCATTCGTCCCTCCTAACTAAGGACGACCTGCGCCAGGGCCACCTGCTCTGCTTGCGGTAGCGCCTCTCGGCCTCTGAGAATCTGGCGGAGGTTCCGGCCTTCCCGAAGGGCCTGTGGGATTCTAGAGCTTCGTACTTTTCGAGCTTCTCCTGAAGTTCGGCGAGCTTCTCCCTCAGGAACTTATTCTCTTTATCCCTCCTCCTTTCTTCGAGTGCCCTCTCCAGCATCCTTTCGAGCTCCACGAGGCGGAATGGCTTGACTATGTAGTCGTAAACCCCACCCTTTGTGGCCTCCACGACGGATTCCAAGCTCGGATAGCCTGTCATGATTATCGTGACGATGTCCGGGTCCACCTCCCTGAACCTTCTGGCCAGCTCTATCCCGTCCATCCCCGGAAGTCTGAGGTCGAAGAGGCCCACCTGGAACTTTCCGGCGGAGGACATATCGAGGGCCTCCTCCCCGCTCCGCACGGCCACCACCTCGTAACCCTTACCGCAGAGGAACTCCCTCAGCATCTCCCTGATGAAATCTTCGTCGTCCACTATTAGTACCTTCACCCCCATGCTCCGGTCCTATCTCAGTTACCATATCTCTCCCTCCAGGTCGGCCAGCTTCTTCCTGAGCCTCCTGTTCTCCCGGCTCATCCTCCACTCCTTCGTGACCTGCTCGATTATCTTCTCCAGCTCTTCGAGGCGGAAGGGCTTAACTATGTAATCGTACACCCCGCTTTCGGCGGCCTTTTTCACCGACTCTTCGCTCGGGTACCCCGTCATGATGAGCATCAACATATCGGGGTCGTTCTCCTGGGCCCTACGGGCCAGCTCTATCCCATCCATGCCGGGAAGCTTAAGATCGAAGAGTCCTATCTGGAACTTTTTGTTCGAGATAACCTCGAGGGCTTCCTCCCCGCTCCCCACGGCTACCACCTCGTACCCCCTGTTCTCGAAGAACTCCCTGAGTATCTCCCTCAAGGGGTCCTCGTCCTCCACCAAAAGCATCGTCTTATCCTTCACCCTCGTACTCCAGCTTTATGAATATCCTCTCCCCACATGAACATACGACCTCTATCTGTTCCACCCGGTCTCCGCAGCGGTGGGTCCTGACCTCAGGCTGAGGGGGTCCTTCGGAGGTCCCATCCACCGAAACCTCCAACGGAGCGTCCTCTAAGACCTGGCGACCTTTGATCAACTTCGCCACCTCTCCCTCCTCACTTAGACCTGTGGATGTCCAGCATCTTCTCCCTGCCCTTAAGGTACTCCGTGAGCACCGGGTCGGTGAGGTTGGCCAGCTTTTGGGTTATCTCCTTGATCTTTATGCACTGTTCCTCTATGATCCTAAGCTTGCGCACCACACCTTCGTCCGCATCCTTCAACTGGGAGAGCAGAAGTTCGGCGTTCCCTAAGATCACCCCCAAGGGGTTGTTTATCTCGTGGTTCACAGCTATCGCCGTCTGGACGATGGCCTCCCTCCTCTGAGCCTGTATAAGTTCTTCCTCCAACCTCTTGGAAGTCCGATGCGCCTCCACAGCCTTCCTCGCCACCTCGGGCACGACCAAGAAGTACATCCCGGACTTGACGACGTAATCGTACGCCCCCCCCTTCATCGCCTCCACGGCTACCTGCTCGTCCCCGTGGCCGGTTATCACCACCACGGGAAGGTCCACCCCCTTACCTTTGAGCCTCCTCAACACCTCCAGTCCATCTATGTCCGGAAGGTAGTAATCCAAGAGTATCACATCGTACCCGTCCCCAGCCCTCTCCAAACATTCCCCTCCGGAGCCCACAACGTCGGAGGCTATGTTCTCCTTCTCCAAGTAGACCCGCATCAGCTCGGCATGGTCCGGGTTGTCCTCCACGAGCAAAGCTCTGAGCACCTCCATTTATCCTCCCGGGGACCAAAGGCGCATCACCTGGTCCATGGTCCTTACCAGCTCTTCGAACCTTGTAGGTTTGACCACGTATCCTGTAGCCCCCTGTTCGTAGGCCATCTTCATGTCCTGCGGATGCACCGATGTGGTGAGCACGACCACGGGAAGCCCGGAAAGTCCCGAAGCGGTCCTGACCCAAGAGAGAAGGGAAAACCCGTCCGCCTTGGGAAGCTTGAGGTCCAAGAGGACCAGGTCAACGCTCTCCTTTTCCATAAACTCCTTCGCAGAAGGCACATCCCCAGCCACATATACCTTCGAGGCCCCCACCCTCTCCAACGCTGCCCGGACGAGCTCGACATGGTCGGGATTATCCTCCACGAGCAGCACCCTCATCCCTCCTCCCCTTGGGAAGGGTGAAGAAGAAGGTGCTCCCCTGGCCGGGGCTGGACTCGGCCCATATCCTTCCCCCGTGGTTCTCCACTATCCTCTTGGCTATCGTAAGCCCCATTCCGGTCCCCTGCACCCCCTTCTTATCCTCGAGCCTTCTGAACATCTCGAACACCTTATCTATGTGCTCGGGCTCTATCCCTATTCCGTTGTCCCGGACGAAGAAGAGGAAGTCCTCCTCCCTTTCCTCGCATCCTATCACGACCTCCGGTGGACGCTCAGGGTGTGAGTAGTTCAGGGCGTTATCTAAGAGGTTGAAGAAGACCTTCCTCAGGTGCTCCGGGTCCCCCCAAACCTTAGGAAACTTCCCTACGGTTTCCATCGTCCCCCCGGCCTCCTCGGCCTTGCCCTTGAGGTCCTCCAAGGTTTCCCGAACGATTTCTTCTAAGTTTACTTCTTCCTTAGGCTTAGCTACTCTACCTGCTCTGGAGAATTCTAAAAGGTCCCCTATCAACCTCTCCATATATAGGGCGTTGTCCCTGACCCTTCCCAAGTAGTGCCTGAACCTATCGTCCATCCTGTCCCCGTACATCTCCATAAGGAGGGACGTGAACCCCTCTATGCTCACCACCGGGGCCTTTAGGTCGTGGGATACTGTGTAGACGAACTGCTCCAGCTCTTCGTTCTTCTCCTGAAGTTCCCTCGTGCGTTCCTCCACCAGCCTCTCCAGGTCCTGCGCGTACTCCCTGAGCTTCCTCCTCATGGCCCTGCGCTCCTCGGCCCTTTTGAGCGCCACCTTGAGCACATCTATCTGGATCGGCTTTTGGAGGAAGTCCGAGGCCCCCTCCCTCAGGGCCCGGATCACCATATCCATGTCCCCGAACCCTGTCATCACTATGACCTC
>QNCW01000121.1 GCA_003645885.1 Candidatus Latescibacterota bacterium
AGTTTGATCAAAGCCTTCAGATCGTTTATAGGGCTCACCTCCCTCCTCAGCTCCTCTATGCGGACCACGGGGACTCCGGTCCTTGCGGAGAACTCATCTATGTCCTCCTGGGGCTCGAGGGTGAGACCTGTCACGAGCTTGACGCTGTACCCGTCCCTTTTGAGCCCCTCGGCCAACCGCATGACCGCCTCCGCCGAGCCTCCTCGGTCCAACCTGGTTATGATGTGAAGGACCTTGGCCATGCCTAAAACCTATAGAATTCTGTACATTTGGGACAAACGGGGAAGAAGCCCCGTTCTTTAACTATCCTCCTGAAGCGCCTGTACTCCTCCCCGTTCCATATCTCCTTGAAGGAGCCCTCCCTTATGTTCCCGACGGATAGGTTCAAAGAGAGGCACGGCCTCACCGAACCGTCCGGGAAGATGTAGGCCACCATCCAGGGGCTGAGGCACCTACGTTTGTAACTGTCCGGAAGGAAGTCGAAGGAGGTGTAGTAACGCCTTACCTCCTCATCGGTAAAGTTGGGATAGAAAGTTACCTTGACCTTGAGGTCCCTCCGGCGGCGGAGCTTGTGCATCTCGTCTATGAGGACGTCGGTATCTATGTTGGGCAGCTCGTCCTCCACGAACCCGGCCCAATCGAAACTCTCAACGCCGAAAAGCTCCCTGAAGATGCGGTTGTGCTCCTCGTAGGTCCTCCGGCTTATGAATATAAGGTGGTGGAAGGTTATGGTCCTCGCCCCCAACCGGTCGGCTATCTCCGCCATCTCGGAGAGGAGGTGGTAGTTGAAATCGAATATGGTGCTATTTATGTTTATAACGGGCCTGTCGGTGCCCCTCTCCTTCTTGAGGCGGTTCACGGCCGTTATGCCGGAGGTGGCCCTCCTGAAGGTCCCCTTGCGGTTCCTGATCTCGTCGTGCACTTCCTCCGGGCCGTCCAGCGAGAATATGATCTCGTCCAGGCCGAGTTCCACGACTGCCTCCGCGTGGTCCTCTAAGAGGGTGCAGTTGGATATCATATTGGCCCTGAGCCCCTTCGACTTTATATAGGCGACCAGCTCATCCCAATTTCTGTAGAGCAAGGGCTCGCCCCCGAAGAGGGTGATGGTGGGCTTAAAGGAGGAGAGCTCGTCCACTAAGGTCTTGAGCTCCTCCAGCCCCAGCTTCTGCCTGAGGACCTCGGGGGTGTAGAACTTGGCGGACCCCGTCTCCCCCCACTGGCCGCACATCTTACACCTAAGGTTGCACATATAGGTGAGAAGTATGGAGACGGTCTCGGGATAGGAACTCAGGCCGTCGAAGAGTCGGTAGGTAAGATAAGATCTGAACCTCTGGCCGAAGGCCCTCCAGGCGTAACCTGGCTGGGAGAGGGCCTTCTTTACGTTTCTGGCTATGTTCCTCCTCTGCAGCATGCTCCGCTCCCCTCGGATAGATGTCCCTTGATCAGTTCCACGACCCTTTCGAGCATCTCCCTCCGGACGAGGGGGTGTGTGGGGATCAAAAGCAACCTTCTGGCCAAGTAAGTGGAGTTCGGGAACGGGTCCCGGCTCGCATCGTACCCCAGGTCGTATATCCTGTGGATGGGCTCCGGATATAGGAGGGTGGTCTCCAGCCCCAGTTCCTTCCGTATCCTCAGGTGGAGGGAATCTCGGACGGCCTCGTCCTCGAGCAATATGGGGAACTGGTTGAACGCCACCTTGGAATTTGGGGGTATCCTCGGAAGCTTCAGCCCCTCGATCCCCGAAAGCGAGTTGTAAAGGAAGGTTCCGTTCTCCTCCCTCGTGCGGAACACCTCCCCTGCCCGCATGAACAGGGAGCCTCCCATCCGGGCCTGGAATTCCGTGTACGCAAGGGGCTCGAAGTCCGTGTGAAGTTCCGTATATTTGAACCTGACCACTATCGGGTATAACAGGGTGTAACCTAAAGGTCGGAAGGCCAGGGCCAACCCCACAGTTTTAGCCGGTATGAGCAACCTGGAGATGCCGGAAGGCCTGGGCAACTTCCTCCACTGCCCCTCTACGGCATCTCCCAGGCAGTCCGAGTCCGTGACGACGCATCCTCCCGTCAGGGTGGTGAGGTTCTTCCCCCTGTTGAAACTGTAAAATCCCAGATCACCTAAGGTTCCTGTAGGCCTTCCGTTCAACTCCGAACCCATGGAGGAGGCGGCGTCCTCGACCACGAAGGCACCCTTACCCCTTGCGATCTCCCCCACTCCGGTCATGTCGCAGGGCAGTCCGAACATGTGGACGGGCACGACGCACAGGGTATCCTCGTCCACGTAATCCTCCAACCGGTCCACATCCAAGTTGAAGGTATCGAGGGAGACCTCAGCCAAAGCCGGCCTCAGGCCAGCCTTCCTTATGGGAAGTATGAGGGAGGGAGCAGTATAGGCCGGAAGCACCACCTTCCTCCTCGAGGACAGGGTCCTCAGGGCCCGGAGGATCAGATAAAAGGCCGTCGTCCCCGAGTTCGTGAAATAACAATACTTGACCCCGGTGTACCTCCTGAAGACCTCGGGGAGGTCCTCATCTCCCGAAAGTCCCTGCAATATGTCCCTTATGCCGATGGGAGTTCCGACGGAAGGGACCATAAGCCGCATCCGTTCCCCCTTCAGGTTAATATCCCTTCGAGCTTGAGAGAAAGCTTCCTCCAATCGAACTGCTCTGCCCGTCTCCTCCCTTCCCTCCCCAACCTCTCCCTCAGGTCACGATCCTCCAGAAGCTCGATCACAGCACCTGCCACCTCCTCGGGCGACCTCGGGTCCACCAGCAACCCCGTGACACCATCTACCACCGCCTCCTCGACCCCTCCCGAACGCCCCCCTACCACGGGCTTAGCACAGGCCCCTGCCTCCAGGAAGACTATCCCGAACCCTTCGTAATCTCCACGCAGATAGTCCGACTCCTCGGTCTCCCGGTTGGGAAGGACAAAGAGATCGCAGACGTTATAATATCCCGGAAGTTCCTCGTCCGGCACGAAACCGACGAATATCACCTTGTCCTCCACCCCAACCTTACGGGCCAGAGCTTTCAGCCTTTCCTCCTCCCTCCCCTTGCCGACGACGAGGTATTTCACCTTCGGGAACCTCTCGGCTACCTTGGGAAGGGCATTTATCACCACATCGTGGCCCTTCCTCTCGTCCAGCCGTCCCACGGTCAGAAGGGTCGGCCCGTCCAGACCGTACCTTCGGACTATTTCGAGGGGCTTTCCTCGGGGGGCGAAGGCCTCCGGGTCCACCCCTGGGGTGATCTTGACCATCTTCTCCCGTGGGACCCCGAAACGCAGATATTCCTCGAGGGTGAAATCGCTGTTCGGGACGACCTCCTCGGCCTCTTCGGTTATCCTTCCTATCAACCTCGACAGGAACTTGGAGCGGGAGAACCTTACGGTCTCCGAACCGTACACGTAAACTGCATAGGGAATTCCTAAGAGCTTCTTGCATGTAAGCCCGGCCAGTCCGGCCGATACCACCTGGCCGCAGTGCAGCTTGGTCACGCGAAACCTCAAGGCCAGATACAGAGCCCAGAAGATGTTCAGCGAGGTCTTTATCACCTTTTCCTTCCTCGACTTCCCGACCGGCATCTCCTTCCTCACGATTTTGAAGCTCTGCCTCCTGTCGAACTCCTCGCATCCTTCGACCCAAGGGGCTAGGACCAGGACCTTCTCGGGGGGCAGATGTCTCCATAACTGATAGAAATATGTCGATATGCCGCTGACTATAGGGGGGAAGTCGTTGGTCACGAGCAGAGCCCTCATCTAAGGCCCCTTTATTTCGAACACCTCTAAGCCGTTCAGGCGAACCACATAGACGAAATCGCCGTAGACTGCTAAATCCCAGGTATAAAAACCTGGAACCTTCTGGATCACCTTGGCCCTGCCGAGCCCCCTGCCGATGTCGTAGACGACCCCGTTCTTCCGGCCTGCGTAATAGCGGAAGGTATAAAGCTTACGGTCCCGTACGAAGAAGTGATAGCTCGAATCCGAGGAATTGAGCTTGTTATACTCGCCCAGGACCTTGGGATGTGCGGGGTCCCCGATGTATATCTCCGTGATCTGGGGGTCCCCATATGGTGTAGCAGAACCTACGTAGAGGCGATCTCCCACGATCTCCATATGACGATATATCATGGAGTCGTCCCCGCCTATCGTGAGAGCGGCCACGACCTCGGGGTTCGCAGGATCGGATATGTCTATAACCTTGAAGTTATTATATCTCATTGGCTTGCGAGACTGCACCCAATAGGCGTAATTTCCGGATGCTACGTAGGTACCGGGTCCCGCCAGGTCGGCGACGTGCCTCGGATGGGCTGGATCCTTTAAGCTGTAGATACCGCTCCCGGCCAACAGGTAATCCCCGGCCACGGCTACGGGGTCCACCCATTCGTTCTCCCAGTGGACTATATGAGGGTCCTTCAGATCTCGGATGTCCATAACTCCAAGCCCGAGCCGCACGATCCCTCCTTCGGTCTCCTCGGAGAAGTATATGTAGCTGTCCTTGTACACGGCGAACTTGTAGACGTAACCTCCCGTATGAAGGTAGCCGATCCGCCTGGGACGGGCCGGGTCCCCTATGTCGAAGACCGTGATCCCGCCGCTCAGATATTCGCTTACATAAGCCCTCCCTTCGCCCAAGCGGATACAACACATCTCTCCGCCACATTTGTATTCGGCCACTTCCCTGATAGATGCGGGGTCGCTTACATCCAAAACCCTCATCCCGAAGAGCTCGTCCGAGACGAACGCAAAGTTTCCCCGCACCTGGACGCTTCCGAACCTGATCATCACCTTATTCCGTCGGGCGTATTCCGCCCCCCAACGTCCTATCACCTTGGGTTCGGCCGGATCGGAGACGTCGAGGACCCACAACCCTGCACATTCCGAATATTCGGGAGGGAAGTTGGGGGCGAAGCCGAAGGCCGCGCACACGAAGTACGCCCTATCGCCGACCACCTGAAAGTCCCTCTGGTAGCCGGAATCGCCCGCCCAGGACCAACCGAAGGCGGCGTCCCGATAATCGGGATCTATGGGCTCCTTGAAGTTATATACCTTGAGGGCGTAGACCGGCCGGTCCCGGAGATAGACCAGGATGTAGGGACCCCGGCCGATGTAGAGGTAGTCCCCGACGGTCCCGAGGATCCTCCCACCATTTAGGTCCATCCGATACAACTCCCTCGGCTCGGACGGGTCGGATATGTCGAAGACGAGCAGGGTGTCGCCCCGCCGCCCCCACGCCGTACCTCCGGATATGTGCTTTATCTCCACATCCTTCAACGTACACAGCAACTTCGGACGGCGAGCGTCCTTCACCTCGTAAAGCCGGGTATCCTTCGACCAGACGGCCAGCAGGTCCCCAGCCAGCACCGGATACGGGTTCATGTGAGTGTGGCGCAACCTGCGGATTACCCTCGGACGCCCCTTTTCCGAGACGTCGTAGACGACGACCTCCTTAGAACCCCTCGGGGCCGCGTAGACGACGTCGTCCTTGACCTCTACGACGTAGGTCCACCCCTCCACCCTCAGACCACCGGCATACGAGGGATGGAGGGGATCGCTTATATCCACTATCTGGACGTTTTGGTCGCTCTCTCCCATCGGGATATATGCGTAACGGCCGTCTATGCGTATCCTAGAAGGTATCCCCCATACATCCCAGTAGAAGCTTACCCTCTTCAACCCTCCCTTGGGGACCCGCCTGGGGGCGGCCACCTTCTTAGGGCCGAAACTTCCGGAGGGCTCCACCGCACCCGGGAGCAAAATCGCAGAGAGCACCACGACGGCCCCGAGACCTACCGACGAGAAAGTCCTTCCAGAAGCTCGACCAGCTTTCGACATATCCTTCCCCAGTCGTACTTCTCTATCACCTGGTCCCACGATGGGTCCCAAGGGGTACCCTTGACCCTCATAAGCGCCCTCACCCATTCGTCGAGCGACCCATATTCGGCTAAGAGGACGTTCGGCAGGTCTATGCGCTTAAGCTCGGATATAGGGGTGGAGACGACCATCTTCCTCGCAGCGCTGTATTCTATCACCTTCATCGGAAAGGAGTAATCCCGAAAGCCGACCGGAGGGCTCGTGAGTATGCCCACGTCTATGGAACAGAAATACTTATGTACCTCATCCTGGCCGACAGCTCCGGCGAATATGACCCCCTCCTCGGACCTTTTCCTGTGCTTATCCACCTCCTCCCCCGAACCCACCACGAAGAGCACAGCATCTTCGACGTGGCCTTTGAACTTTTTGTAGACCTCCACGGCGAAATCTAACCCGGACCATCCCCCGAAATAGCCGATGTAGCCTATCACGAACTTCCCTACGAGCCCGAACCGTCGCCTTATCCCCTCGACCTCATCCTGGGTCACCCCCTCGAACCTGGCCATATCGGCCCCGTTCGGAAGGTAATGAACTGATCGGCCATATTTGTGCTCGAGGTACTCTACGATACCGTGGGAGACGGCCGTCAGGAGGTCGGCCTTCCTTATCTCCGTCCTCACGTGACGATCTATGACCCTGCGATAGAGGAAGCTGTTGGCAACGGGTAAGTCGTGAAAATCGTAACAGTAAACTGCATCCTTCAGCCTCGGCAGGGGATGGAGGTAGGTAGAGGCGTTGAAGATGTAGCTCGGGGATATCTGACGAATTAGCTTGGAAAGCCAAGCTCTGTTGTACACCCCCGCTACCTCGAAAGGGCCCCTCAAGGTCGGCAGACGGACTATGTTCAGTCCCTCCTCTTGGTATACCGTAGGGCTCCGCAGGAGATCGTCCCAGCCGGCCCTGACCCTGGAAAGGAGGGTCCTATCCTCAGGTACCCTCCAGGAAAGGTAATAAACTTCGTAAAATTCCGTTAAACGCCTGGCCAGCTCCCTGTCCCGACGTCTGTAGCTCCCCAGGGTCACGAAGCTCGGAGGAATTACGAGGACCGATCTTCGAGCCTCCATCGAGGCCCCCCAGATGAGGCAAGTTCTTCCAATATCTCCAGAAGCCTTCCGGAGAAATCCTCAGATGAGAACCTCCGTGATCGGTGTGATCCCTTCGACCCGAGGTCCTCCCTGAGCCCTCCGTCGGTCAACACCCTTTCCATGGCCTCGGCAAACAGCTCCGGCCGATGGGGGTCCACCAATACGCCGGCTTCTCCGACGACCTCGGGGAGGGAGGAGGAATTGGAACAGACTACCGGCGTGCCGCAGGCCATGGCCTCTAAGGGAGGGAGCCCGAAGCCCTCGTAGAGGGAAGGGAAGACGAAGACTTCGGCCCCGCTGTACAGTACGGGCATGTCCTCCTCCGGGACGAAGTCCAGGAAGACCACTTTTCCTTCCAGCCTTAAGGATCTGACGCGGGTTTCTATCTCCTCCCTAAACTTATCCCTCCGGCCACAGAGGACTAAATAATACTTATCCTTCAGCGGATCGGGCAGTTCCTTGTAAGCGTCTATAAGAATTCGAACGTTTTTATGAGGCTTAAAATTGCCCACGTAGAGGATGTAATCTCCAGGAATTCTGTATTTG
>QNCW01000122.1 GCA_003645885.1 Candidatus Latescibacterota bacterium
CCCTCCGGGATGGCTCCACCTACATTTCATGCTCACAGCACCTCGTCCACTTCGTCCCCCGATCCGGACTCGGCCTCCCTTGCCGCCTCCTCCGCTATCTCCTCTATGTCCTCCCCGAGCTCCTCACCCAGTTCCTTCCCCATCCTCCTGACGAACCTCGCAACGCTCGCAGGGTCGTTCTCGTCCACGTCCCCCCAGAACGAGGGGTCTGCGAGCTTCTCCAGGCGCCTTTCCTCCGAAAGCGGGGAGGAGAACCTCGAGAAGAGCCTCCTCATGTTCGTGCTTCCGCACTTGGGACATTTGGGGGATATGGGCTTCTGGGGGTTCAGGACCAAGAAGCTCGTCTTCCTGCCGCAGTCACAGCATCTGTACTCGTATATCGGCATAGTTCCCTCCCGAGCAGGACCAGAACCTCCGAAAGCGAGCCCACCGAAGGCTCGTGTTCTATCTCGTATCCCGGACGCCTGAGCAATATGAACCTCACCCCGGCCGCTTCCGAGGCCTTCAGGTCGTACGAGCCGTTCCCCACCATGACCGCCTCCTCGGGGCTCACCCCGAGGGCCTCCACGGCCTTCCGCACGAGGTCGGGGGACGGCTTTATCCTCCCGTCCTCCCTGCTGAGGACCAAGTCCGGCTCGACGCCCAGCCTCCCCAACACGATCTCCGCACACCTCCTGTTGCTGTTCGTGACCAGGGCCGTGCGCACGCCCATGGCCCTAAGTTCCCTCAGAAGCTCTCCGGCCCCCTCCTCCAAGGGGGCGTTGAGGGCCGCCTCCTCCTCCCTCTCCTCCAAGGTCCCGAGGGCCTTCTCCCTCTCGCCCCCTGGAAGGCCGTAGATGTAATCCAAAAGTGGTATCCCTTCTGGAGCACCTATCTCCTCCCTTAACCTCCTCCAGTCTATATACGGCTTCGTTATGGTCCCGTCCATGTCCAAGAGCACGGCCTTTATCATCGCACCTCCCTACGATCCTTCTACCTCCTGGACCTGAACCCCGGGACAGGGCTTGGGGAAGAGTATCCTATCGGCCCCGGCCTCCTTCAGGGGCTCGATAAGCTCTTCCGGCTCCGGATGTAGGGCTATTATCGTGCCCCCACGGCCGGCCCCAGCGAGCTTCGCTCCGAGGGCCCCAGCGTCCAAGGCGGCCTCTATGAGCCTCTCGTTGGCAGGCCCTGAACCTCCTAAGTCCCTCTGGATCTCGTGGTTCTCGTTCATAAGCTCCCCAAGCAGCTCCCAGTCCCCCTCGAGCAGGGCCTTCTTCCCCATCCTCGCTAAGTGCGCCACCCTAAGGTACCCCTGCACCACCTCGGGGTCCCCTTCGAGCCACCTCTCCCTTATTGGCTTGTGCACGGAGCCGGAGATCCTCTCCACTCCCGTGTGGGCCAGTATCACGGGAAGTTCGGGTACGAAAGGCGTCAGGGGCTCTATCGTGGCGTAAGGTTCCACCCTTATTCCCTTGTAGAACTCCTTGTCCCTGAAGTCCATGTAGTTAAGTCCTCCGAACGTGCACATATATGCGTCCTGGTACCCGCACACGACCTTGACGTAGTACAGCTCCACGTGCCTCGCCATCTCAGCGAGCTTGTAGGGGTGGGGAAGTTCCCCCCTGTACGCAAGAAGCGCTGCGAGCACGGCCACTATCACGGCGGTCGACCCCGAAAGCCCCGCCCTGAACGGTATGTCGCTTGTACAAGTTATGTGGAGCTTTTCGTCGTACATTCCCAAAAAATCTATCACCGCCCTTACCACATCCAGGTAATCCCCGGTCATATCGAACTCCTCCCTACCCTTCAACACCTTCCTCTGCCCGGAGACCTCCACCAACAGCTCGTCCCAGGGTTCCACGGTGACCGTGGCCCTCTCCTGAGTGGAGCAGGATACCACTGTGCCCCCGTACATATCGGTGGGGTTCCCTATTATGCCCGCCCTCCCCGGAGCCGTGGCCTTTATCATCCTATACCTCCCTTAGCTTCCTCTGGAGGTACTGGCGAATTATGTACCCGTACTGCTGGTCGGCCAACGCAAAGTCCACAAAGGCCTTAAAGTAAGACTCCGGATTCCCTATGTCGTACCTTCGCTCGTCCGGCTTGAGCTTAACGCACATGACCTTGTGCCCCATCTTTATGAGGTTGGCTATAGCATCGGTGAGCTGAAGCTCTCCGCCGACCCCGGGCGCGGTCCTCCGTATGGCGTCGAATATAACGGGGGAGAAGACGTACCTCGCTGCTATCGCAAGCCTGCTCGGTGCCTCCCCCGAGGGCGGCTTCTCAACGAGGTCCTCGGCCTCGAACTCGCTTCCCGCCCTCTTTTTGGGCTTCACCACCCCGTACTTGGACACCTCGTCCTCTGGCACCTCTACGACCGCTACCGTGGCCGCAGGACGGTTGCGCATGTGGGATGCTACCATCCTCCTTATAAGCCCCGAATAGTCCCCCCCGGTTATTATCGTATCCCCCAAGGCCACGACGAAGTCTTCCTCCCCCACGAAGTCCTCGGCCGCAGCTACCGCGGCCCCCAGCCCTCCCGGCACCCCCATCGGGTTCAACCTCTGGCGGACGTAGAAGAAGGTCACCCCCTCCCTCTCGTAGTCCATCTCGTCCAAAAGCTCGTCCCTCCCCTCGGCCCTGAGCCTCTCCAAAAGCTCTGGGTCCTTGTCGAAGTGGTCCTCTATCGATCGTTTGTTCTTCCCCGTTACGAAGAGGAACTTCTTGAGGCCTTGGGAGACGAGCTCCTCGACCACATACTGCACAACGGGCTTCCTCCCCACGGGAAGCATCTCCTTGGGCTGGGACTTTGTAGCAGGAAGGAGCCTCGTGCCCAAGCCAGCTACCGGGACGACGACCTTCTCTATCGCCATCCTCCTCTCCTTTCCGTAAAGAGGCTTAGGTGTATCTCCACGACCTCCTTCAAGAGCCTTTTAAGTTCCCTCAAGGGCAGCATGCAGGCCGCATCCGAGAGCGCCTCTGAGGGCTCCGGATGGGTCTCCAAGAATATGGCGTCCACCCCCACGGCCACAGCCGCCCTGGCCAGCGGGGCTACGAACTCCGGCTGTCCCCCGGAGGTTCCCTTCCCCGCCCCGGGAAGCTGGACGCTGTGGGTGGCGTCGAACACTACAGGATAACCGAACTTCCTCATGATCACCAGGGACCTCATATCCACCACGAGGTTGTGGTACCCGAAGCATGTCCCCCTCTCGGTGAGCATTATCCGGGAGTTGCCGGTGGAGGCCACCTTCTCCGCCACTGAGCCCATGTCCTCGGGCGCCATGAACTGGCCCTTCTTTATGTTCACGGGCTTCCCCGTCCTCCCGCAGGCCAAGGCCAGGTCGGTCTGCCTGCAGAGGAAGGCCGGGATCTGGACGGCGTCCACGACCTCGGCCGCAGCCTCCGCCTCCGGGGGCGAGTGCACGTCCGTAAGTACCGGCACCCCGACCTCGCTCCTCACCCTCTCCAAGATCCTCAGCCCCTCCTCAAGCCCGGGCCCTACATAAGACCTTATGCTGGTCCTGTTCATCTTGGCATAGGAAGACTTGAAGATGTAGGGCATACCGACATCCTCGGCGGCCCTCCTGGCCTCCTCCCCCACCCTGAGGGCAAGTTCCTCGGACTCCAGCACGCAGGGACCCGCTATCAGGACCAGGGGCTCCCCTCCGACCGTTACGTCCCCTACCTTTACCTTCATCTTCCCCTCTCGAGGGCTGCCTCTACGAACCCGTAGAACAGAGGAGCCGGCCTTTCGAGCCTCGACTTGAACTCCGGATGCGCCTGGGTGGCTATGAAGAATGGGTGGTCGGGAAGCTCTAAGAACTCCATAAGCCTGTTTCCTTCCAAGGTCTCGTGGTAACCCGAGAAGATCATGCCGTGATCCTCCAAAGTGCCCACGAAGTCCGGGGAGACCTCGTACCTGTGCCTGTGCCTCTCTAAGACCACGGGCGCCCCCTCCGGTATCACCCCGAGCCTGAAGCGCTGGGAGGGGTCCTTCTTGAGTTCCTCTATCCTATCCCTGTCCTCGTGGAGCCTCCCGAGCCTCCTGTAGAGCTCCACCACCTTCGTCCCCTCCCTGAGCACGGCGGCGTAGGCCCCTAAACGCATGGTCCCTCCGTAGGCTCCCTTCTCTATTATCTCCCTCTGGTCGGGCTGGAAGTCTATGACCTTGTACCTGCACTCGGGGTCCATCTCCGTAGAGTTCGCCCCTTCCAGGCCGCACACGTTCCTTGCGAACTCTATGACCGCCAGGTGAAGTCCGTAACAGAGGCCCAGGTAGGGCACTCCGTTCTCCCTGGCGTACCTGACCGCGAATATCATGCCCTCGGCCCCCGTGACCCCGAAGGCTCCGGGGACCAATATCCCATCGTACTCTTCGAGCATAGATACCCTCTTCGGGTCAGCCTCGAACTGCTTGGCGTCTATCCAGTCTATCCGGACCTTAACACCGTGGGCGGCACCTGCGTGCTCCAAGGCGTGGTTCACGGAAATGTAGGAGTCCGCAAATATGAAGTCCCCGCTGTCGACATATTTCCCCACCATGGCTATCCTCACGCTCCTTTTTGCCTCCTCCATCCTCCTTACGAGCTCCTCCCATCCGCTCCAGTCCGGCTCCCTCCTGGGGGGGAGGCCGAACTTCCTGAGTATCTTCCTCCCGAGCTCGTCCTTCTCGAAGTTCAAGGGTATAACGTACACGTTGTCCACATCCGGAGCGGATATCACATATTCCGCCCCTATGTTGGCGTAGGTCTCTATCTTCTTCTTCCTGACATCGTCCAAAGGCCTGGCCGCCCTGCAGAGTATGAAGTCCGGAAAGATCCCGTTCTGGCTTAGAAGCCTTATGGCCTGCTGGGTCGGTTTGGTCTTCATCTCCCCCACATGCTTGGGGATGGGAAGGTAGGTTATGAGCACGTAGATGAAGTTCTCCTCGCCGACTTCGAGTTCCAAGCTTTTGAGGGCGTATAGATATATCTCGTTCTCGTAGTCCCCTATGGTGCCCCCTATCTCTACCAGGGCTATCTCGTAGCCCTCGGCGGCCTCCCTTATCCTCCTTTTTATCTCGTCCGTCACGTGGGGTATGGGCTGCACCGTCTGCCCGAGGTACTCCCCCCTCCTCTCCCTGTCTATCACGGTCTTGTATATCTGCCCCGTCGTGATGTTGTTGCGCTTAGGTATGTCCATCCCCAGAAAGCGTTCGTAGCTTCCGAGGTCCTGGTCTATCTCCCCACCGTCCTCGGTGACCCACACCTCCCCGTGCTCCGTGGGGCGCAGGGTCCCCGCGTCGTAGTTTATGTAAGGGTCTATCTTTATGGCGGTCGTGCGGTAACCGTACTGCTGTAGTATCTTTCCTATGGAGGCCGTGGCCAGCCCCTTCCCCACACCGCTCATGACCCCGCCGGCCACCACTATGAACTTAGGTCCCTTGTACAAAGTACTCACCTCCTTCGGACTCAAACCGTCCCCGAGATAGGGCGAGGAGGGAAACCCCAGACCTTACCCCAAGTCCTGACCTGCATGAGGCCCCTGCCTCCCGTCGAACGTCACAAATATAACACCCCGCAGTGGTACAGGCAAGCCTTCCGGGGAGCATGTGGACAATGTTCCTGGCCGAGGTGCACCGACGCTGAGGGTTCCCGACGGTGGGCTGCGGTGAGGACCGACAGGTATAAGCTACGGGCCGGAAGGAGAACTGCTTGAGGGGTTACCACCTCCGGGCCCAAAGCCTGAGGGACAGGAGGTAGACTGCCCCGAACGCCGTACTCCCTGCCGAAAGGGCGAGGACTGCCGGCCCTAACTTCAGGAACGGAAGGGAGGCAGAAAGCCCCAAGAGTCCGCAGCCCGCCGTGCTGGCCATCCCCTTCCAGGGCAGGAGCTGCGAGATGGAAAGTCCCGATAGCCTCCCTATGACCCAGAGCAGGAAGCCGACGTGTAGGTACGTCATGAGGGACGTCGCAAGGGCGGCACCCCAGGGTCCCACCCTCGGGACCAGAAGGTAGCTGAGGAGGGCGTTCCCGGCCAGGTCCCCGACGACCCCGAGCAACACCATATCCGGCCTTCCTAAGGCAGCCACCAAGGGCCCGTAGGCCGCTGCCCTCAAGGGAAGCATGAGGAGGTAGAGCCTGAAGGGCAGAACCGCCCCCTCGAACCCCTCCCCGAACGCCCACGGGATGAGCCTTCCTGAGAAGGCGATGAGGAAGAAGAAGAGGGGGAAGATCGCCCCCGCCACCCTAAGGGCGGTCCTGCCCCAGAGTCCCACCATAGCTTCGGGCCCCTCCCCGTGCATGCGGTTTAGCTCAGCCGAAAGAACCGAACTTACCGAGCCTAAGAATATCGGCACGAAGGGCACCTCCCTGGCACCCACCATGTAGACCCCCGCTGCGTCCGGGGGATAGAACATGGAGACTATGGCCTTGTCCACCCATATCGAGAGCCCCCCCAGGGCGGAACTTGCGCCCAAGGGGAGGGCGTACCTCATAAGGAGGCCGAGTCCGCCGCACCCTTCGTACCCTCCCGACCTTCCGGCCGCATATCCCCATGCGAATGCGAGCCTCCCGATCCCCAGGATGCTGAGCCCCAGGAGGGCCACATCAAGGCCGTATCCGAGGGCGACCGGGAGGACGAGGGCCGACGCTGAAAGGATGGCGAAGGAGAAGGAGAGGCAGACCAGCACCTTTATCCTGCCGGAGGAGAGCAGGAACGGCTCCAGGAAGGAAGCTGCGACCGTAGCACCTATGTAGGGGGAGAAGTCGGAAAGAAGTCCGGCAAGGTCCGGGTTCTTAAGCCGGAGGGAGATGGGAGATGCCAAAAGTAAAAGCCCCAGGGAGACCATCGTCCCGGAGCCGAGGAGAACCCCCCCCGCAAGCGAGGTCAACCTCCCCCTTCCCTCCTGCGGGGTCCTCGGGTAGAAGTAGAATATGGCCGCCGGCACCCCCAAGGTGAAGGACGCCACCAGCGGCCTGTAGAAGACCTCCCATAGCTGTTTGTAGCTTCCGAAGTCGGGGGGGGAGAGAGTATGCGCCAGGAATATCTCGGCCCCTAAGAGCGCTCCTGCGTACGCTATCCTCCCCGCGCCCACGGCCCCCACCCGGCCCCAAATGCTATACCTGGGGTAGCTCATCTCCTGGCCAGGGCCGCCAAGAAGCCCTCCCTTCCGAGCCATCTGCAGAAAAGCCGGTCCACCGTCCTCCAGACGATGTAGGGAGCCCAGGATGTCAACCTCGGGAAGCTTAGGACAGCTAAGATCTTGCTCGAAAAGGTCTTCAAAGAGACCACGGAGAAGCCGGCCTTGGAGAGCATCCCCGAGAGCTTACCCTCGTCGAAGCTATGCAGGTGGGCGTTTATGGGGGTGAAGCGGTTGCAGTGTACGCAGAGGGTCCACCTTATCTCCTCCCTGTAGGGCACGCTCACCACGAGCCTTCCGCCCGGCCTGAGGACCCTGTGGACCTCGGAGAGGACCCCTCCGGGGTCCACCAGGTGCTCCAGGACCTCGGAGAGCACCGCACCGTCCA
>QNCW01000123.1 GCA_003645885.1 Candidatus Latescibacterota bacterium
CTCCAGCGTCGCCTTCACCAAGTTGTAAGGGTTGGAGGACCCCAGGCACTTGGCGAGCACGTTCCTCACGCCCGCCAGGTCCAGGACTATCTTAGCTCCTCCTCCCGCCACGACCCCGGTGCCAGGCGCCGCAGGTCGGAGGAGCACCTTGGAAGCCCCGAACTCCCCTATCACGGGATGGGGGATCGTACCGTCCTCGGTGATGGGGACCTCTATCAAGGCCTTCTTCGCCGCCTCGGTGGCCTTCCTTATGGCGTCGGCCACGTCCTGGGCCTTGCCCTTCCCGACCCCGACGTGCCCCTCCCTATCCCCCACGGCGGCCAGCACGCTGAAGGAGAGGTTCTTCCCCCCCTTGGTCACCTTGGAGACCCTGTTGATGAATATCACCTGCTCTTCCAGCTCAAAGGCGTTCGGATCTAACCTCGCCACCCACGCTCCTTTCCTTAAAATATCAGCCCACCTTCCCTGGCTCCCTCGGCCAGGGCCTTCACCCTGCCGTGATATTTATATCCACCCCTGTCGAACACCACCTTCCTTATCCCCTTAGCCAACGCCCGCCTGGCCAGAAGTTTCCCCACCTCGAAGCTCATGGCCACCTTCCCGTCCACCTTCAACTCCCTGACCTCGGGGGAAAGGCTGGAGGCTCCGGTTATACATATCCCCCGTACATCGTCCACGAGCTGGGCGTATATGTTCCTGTTCCCCCGATAGACCACAAGCCTCGGACGGTCCGGGGTGCCGAATATCTTCTTCCTTATCCGGCGGTGTCTCCTCTCCCTCGCTTCCCTTTTCATGCGCACCCTGTCTTTGACCATCTCTCCCCCGTCACCTTAACCCGAGCAAGGTCCATACGCCGATCCCTATGAAGACCACTCCCGAGACCAACCTGACCGTCCCGTAGGGTAGCAACCTCCCGAACTGCGCCCCCAGGAGGGCGGCCAACAAGGAGGAAAGTACCAAAGCCGAGGCCGCAGCCAAGAAAACTCCACCGGGCTTCAGCCCCTTCTGGGAAGCGAAGCAGAACGTCGCTATCTGGGTCTTGTCCCCCAATTCCGCCAGAAACACGCTCCAGAAAACTCCCAACAGGGCCTTTAATTTCATCTCGCCGTCTTTCCAGCCTTGCGGCGCACCTGCTCGTCGCTGTACCTTATACCTTTACCTTTATAAGGTTCGGGCGGCCTCTTCGCCCTTATCTCCGCGGCGACCTCCCCGACCTTCTGCTTATCTATCCCCCTCACTACGACCACGGCCGGCCTTCCAGGTCCCGCCGTCTCGTTCTCCACCGCGAACTCTATCCCCTCGGGAGGGGAGAAGACCACAGGATGCGAGAACCCCAGGGAGAGCTTCAGGTCCTTCCCCTGGAGCTCCGCCCTGTATCCTACCCCCTCTATAAGGAGCCTCTTTTCGAACCCCTTCGTCACCCCTTCGACCGCATTTGCCACGAGCGAACGGGTGAGACCCCAGAAGGCCCTCACGGCCCGTCCTTCGCCCTTGGGGACGACCCTCAAGCTCCTGTCCTCCAACCTCACCTCCACCTCGGGCCTTACGGGCACGATGTTGACCCCCTTAGGCCCTCTGACCGTGACCTGTCCTTCCTCTACCTTCACTTCCACCCCCTCCGGGAGGGGGATCGGGAGTTTACCTATCTTCGACACTTCCTTCACCCCCTTCTACCACACCATACAAAGGATCTCCCCGCCCACGCCGAGCTTCCTGCACTCCCTATCCGTGAGCACCCCTTTGGATGTGGAAACTATCGTCGTCCCTATGCCCCCCATCGTCCTGGGCACCTCGTACCTCCGGGCGTAGACCCTCCTTCCCGGACGGCTCACCCTCTTCAGCCCCTGGAGCACGGGTTCCCCTTCCTCGTCGTACTTCAGGTAGAGCCTGAGTATCCCCTGCTTTCCGTCCTCTAAGAAAGTGTACCCCTTTATGTACCCCTCCTCGGCCAATATCCGAGCTATCTCCCTCTTGAGCCCGGAGGCCGGCACCTCGACCTGAGGATGTCTGGCCCTCAGGGCGTTCCTTATGCGCGTGAGCATATCTGCTATCGGGTCCGTGACCATGGTCCTCCTCCTCACCAGCTCGCCTTCACCACACCGGGGATCTCCCCCTGGAGGGCCAGCTCCCTGAAGCATATCCTGCAGAGCCCGAACCTACGGTAATAGGCCCTGGCCCTCCCACACCTCTGACACCTGTTGTACTTCCTCACCTTGAACTTCGGCTCCTTCTGCGCCTTTATCAGTAGCGCCTTCCTCGGCATGGTTCACTCCCTGAAGGGCATCCCCAAAGCTTTCAGGAGCACGTAGGCCTCCTCGTCCGTCCTTGCGGTCGTAACTATCGTTACGTTGAAGCCCCTCACCTTGTCTATCTTGTCGTAATCTATCTCGGGGAAGACTATCTGTTCCCTTATGCCCAAGGTGTAGTTCCCCCGGCCGTCGAAGGACCTCGTGGAGAGGCCCTGGAAGTCCCTCACCCTGGGAAGGGCGAAGGTTATCATCCTGTCCAAGAACTCGTACATCCTGTCCCCCCTGAGGGTAACCTTACATCCTATCGCCATACCCTTCCTGAGCTTGAAGTTGGATATGGACTTCCTCGCCCTCCTGACGGCCGGCTTCTGCCCGGTTATGGCCGCAAGGTCGGCCATAGCCCCGTCCAGGCTGCTCGGGTTCTGGGTGGCCTCCCCGACCCCTGCGTTCAGGACTATCTTCTCCAGCCGGGGGACCTGCATTATGTTCTTGTACCCGAAGCGTTCCATAAGTAGAGGGACTACCTCCCTTCTGTAAAGTTCCTTGAGCCTCGGTATGTACCTTTCCTCCTCCACTTTCCCTCCTAGAGCATCTCCCCGCACTTCCTGCAGGCCCTGACCCTGCTTCCGTCCTCCAGAACCTCCTTCTTCACCCTCGTGGGCTGGCCGCACCGGGGACATATGACCATGAGGTTGGAGGCATGGATCGGAGCTTCCTTCTCCAATATGCCCGACTGCTCCCCGGGCCTGCGGGCTCGGGTGTGCCTTTTGACCATGTTCACGCCCTCCACGAGGGCCCTCCCCTTCTTTGGGAACACCCTTAAAACCCTTCCCCTGCTTCCGGCGTACTCGCCGGTCAGGACCAGAACCATGTCCCCTTTCCTTATATGCATAAGCCCTCCTAAAGCACCTCGGGGGCCAGGGAGATTATCCTCATAAAATGTCGCTCCCTGAGTTCCCTGGCCACAGGGCCGAAGACCCTGGTCCCCCTGGGCTCCATCCTGTCGTCCACGAGCACGACCGCGTTCTCGTCGAACCTCACCAAGGACCCGTCCTCACGCTTTACCTCCTTCTTGGTCCGCACCACCACCGCCTTTACCACATCCCCCTTGTGGACCGAGCCTCCGGGAAGGGCGTCCTTGACCGAGGCCACTATCACATCCCCGACCCGGGCGTACTTGGGGTTCCCGCCGCCCAGGACCTGTATACACATGACCTCCCTGGCCCCGGTGTTATCTGCCACCCTCAACCTGCTGTAAGGCTGTATCATCTCCTACACCCCTATCGGACAGAATTCTTACCACACGCCACCTCTTCATCCGGCTCAGAGGCCGGGTCTCCATTATCTCGACCAGGTCCCCGACCTTAGCTTGGTTTCCTTCGTCGTGCGCCATAAACTTGCTCCTCCTGCGTATCACGTGTTTATACAGGGGATGGCGGAAGGTACGGGTGACCTCGACCACGACCGTTTTATCCATCTTATCGCTCACCACTTGGCCCACCAGAACTCTACGTCTACCTCTCATAATCTCTCCCGTTTAAAGAGGGCCTCTACCTTTCGGAGGCCAACCTCCTGATGCCCAGCTCGTGCTCCCTCAGCACTGTCTTGAGCCTGGCCACCTCCCTCTTGGCCTTCCTAAGTTCCATAGGGTTGTCCAACTTCCCTAAAGTA
Source organism: Candidatus Latescibacterota bacterium (assembly GCA_003645885.1). Classification (GTDB taxonomy): domain Bacteria; phylum Latescibacterota; class 4484-107; order B68-G9; family B68-G9; genus B68-G9. The sequence continues at coordinate 3,921 of QNCW01000123.1, forward strand.
TGCTGCATACGGAGGTCCGCCAGCCTCTCCTCCGCCTCCCTGAGGGCCCTTTTCACCTCCTCCAAAGTCATCTTCCTTATCTCGTAGGCTTTCATAGCTCCCTCCGTTCCACGAACTTGGTACGTATCGGGAGCTTATGGCCGGCGAGCCTCATGGCCTCCTGGGCCACGTCCTTAGGTATCCCCTCTATTTCGAAGAGGATCCTTCCCGGACGGACTACGGCTACCCATAGCTCCGGGTTCCCCTTCCCCTTACCCATCCTCGTCTCCGCCGGCTTCTTCGTCACAGGCTTGTCGGGGAAGACCCTTATCCATATCTTCCCCCCCCTCCGCACATGCCTGGTCAGGGCCACCCTAGCGGCCTCCAACTGTTGGCTCGTTATCCAGCCGGGCTCCAAGGCCTTGAGCCCATACTCTCCGAAGGCGACCTCGTTTCCCGCCAACGCCTTGCCTTTGGTCCTCCCCCGTTGCTGTTTGCGAAACTTCACCTTCCTGGGCATGAGCATCTTTCTTCCTCCTACCTGCCCACGTCCTGAGGTTCCAGGACCTCGCCCTTGAATATCCAGACCTTGACCCCTATGGTGCCGTATATAGTGTAGGCCGTGGCCCTGGCGAAATCTATATCCGCCCGGAGGGTATGTAAGGGAACCCTCCCCTCCTTCTCCTCGTGCGACCTCGCTATCTCAGCTCCCCCGAGCCTTCCCGAGCACCTTATCTTTATACCCTGTGCCCCCGCCCGCATAGCCGAGGCTATCGCCTTCCTCATGGCCCTCCTGAACGAGACCCTTCCCTCCAGCTGCCTGGCGATGTTCTCGGCCACGAGAAGGGCGTCCAACTCCGGCCGACGGACCTCGTGCACGTTGAGAACTATCTCCTTGCCAGTGAGGTACTGTAGCTCCTCCTTGAGGCGGTCCACCTCCACCCCCCTCCTCCCTATCACCACCCCCGGCCTTGCGGTGTAGATATCAATGGTGGCCCGGTTCGGGGTCCGCTCTATGACTATCTTGGACACCGCAGCATGCCTGAGGCGGTTCCTTATGTACTTCCTCAGGGTGAAGTCCTCCTTTATGAGCTGGGGAAGTTCCTTCTTCCCGGCGAACCACCTCGAATCCCAGGTCTTTATTATGCCCAACCTGAAGCCTATAGGATGTACCTTTTGGCCCAACTATACCTCCCTTTGCTCCGTGACGACGACGGTGATGTGACTGGAACGCCTCCTTATCCTCGTGGCTCGGCCCATGGCCCTCGGGATGTACCACTTCCGGGTGGGCCCCTCGTCCACCCTCACCTGCTCCACAACAAGGTCGCTCACGTCCTTTCCCTCGGCCCTCTGCTGCAGCAGATTGTGCATGGCCGACCTTATCGCCTTCTCTATCGGCCTGGAAGCCTTCTTGGGCGAAAAGTGAAGTATGTTCAGGGCCTCCTCCACAGGTTTCCCCTTCACCAGCTCCGCCACCTGGCGGGCCTTCCTCGGAGAAACTTTCACATATTTGGCTATCGCTCTGGCCTCCATACCTTCCCTCACTTCTTCACCTTGGTCTGTCTTTCGGCCTTCTTCCCCCCGTGGCCACGGAAGGTCCGTGTAGGGGCGAACTCTCCGAGCTTATGTCCCACCATATTTTCCGTTATGTACACCGGGATGAACTTGTTTCCGTTGTGTACAGCTAAGGTATGCCCCACGAACTCCGGGATTATGGTGGACCTTCGGGACCAAGTTCTTACGACCCTCTTTTCGCCGGTCTCGTTCATCTTGAGTATCTTCTTCAGAAGCTTAGGGTCAACATAGGGCCCCTTCTTGAGCGACCTCCCCATGGACCATCACCTCCTCATTTGCGCCTGTGCACGATGAGCCTGTCGGAAAGCTTCTTCTTCCTGGTCTTCTTCCCCTTGGTGTGCCATCCCCATGGGCTCACAGGATGGGGGTTTCCCTGCGGGGCCTTCCCCTCCCCTCCGCCGTGGGGATGGTCTACGGGGTTCATCGCCACGCCCCTGACCTTCGGCCTCCTGCCGAGCCACCTGGACCTTCCCGCCTTCCCGAGCTTTACGTTCTCGTGGTCCAGGTTCCCCACCTGTCCGACGGTGGCGTAGCACTTCCCCAGGAACATCCTCACCTCCCCGGAGGGGAGCCTCAATATCACGTACTTCCCCTCCCCTCCGAGGACCTGGGCGGCAGTTCCCGCGCTGCGCACGATCTGCCCCCCCCTCCCCGGATAGAGTTCGACGTTGTGTACGAAGGTCCCCACTGGGATGCGCTCCAAGGGGAGGGCGTTGCCCGGCCTTATCTCCGCATCGGGCCCGGACATGACCGTATCCCCGACTTTCAAACCCTGAGGGGCCAATATGTACCTCTTCTCCCCGTCGGCGTAGTGCAGAAGGGCTATCCTTGCGGAGCGGTTCGGGTCGTACTCTCTTGCCGCCACCTTGGCCGGGACCCCGACCTTGTCCCTCTTGAAATCTATCATCCTGTAGAGCCTCTTGTGACCCCCACCCCTCCGCCTCACCGTTATCCTTCCCTGGTTGTTCCGACCGCCGGTGCTCTTCTTACCCACAACCAGGGACCTCTCAGGTTCGTCCTTGGTTATCTCCTCGAAGGTGGGCAACACCGTGAACCTGGTTCCCGGGGTCACAGGCTTCAAGGCTTTGACGGGCATCCTACACCCCCTCGAAGATCTCTATCGTCTCCCCCTCCGCAAGGGTGACTATCGCCTTCTTCCACCCCGGCCTCCTTCCCTCGTACCTCCCCAACCTCTTCGGCTTGCCGGGGACGTTTATGGTCCTAACCTTGAGGACGTGCACTCCGAAGAGTTCCTCCACAGCCTTCCCTATCTCTATCTTGTTCGCCCTCCTGTCCACCTTGAAACAATATTGATTATTCTCTTCCTTGAGCCTCTTCCCCTTCTCCGTGATCAGAGGCCCCACTATTATCCTGTGAGGGTCCTTCATCCCCGAATACCTCCTTTAACCTTAGCAGTCCGCTCTGGGTGAAGACCACAACGTCCGCCCAAACGACGTCGTAGGCGCATAGGTTCTCGGAATACCTGAACCTGAGGTCGGGTACGTTCCTGCAGGACTTATAAAGGACCTCCGAATGCTCACCCGTGGCGAAGAGGACCTTCCTGCCCTCGAGCCCGCACGCCCTTAAAAGCGAGACTATGGTCTTGGTCTTGGGCTCCTCGAGCTTGGGGTCCTCCACCACCACTACCTCCCCTTCGGCGGCCTTCGCCGAAAGGGCGGACTTGAGGGCGAGCCTCCTCACCTTCTTAGGAACTTTCTCTTTGTAGGACCGAGGCTTGGGACCGAACGCCACCCCTCCACCCACGAATATCGGGGCCGAGACCGACCCGTGCCTCGCCCTCCCGGTCCCCTTCTGCCTCCATATCTTCCTTCCGCTCGCCTGAACCTCACCACGGGTCTTCGTGGAGGCGGTCCCCTGTCGCTGGTTGGCCAGGTA
>QNCW01000124.1 GCA_003645885.1 Candidatus Latescibacterota bacterium
GGTCCTGGTCACGGGAGGGAACGGCTTCGTGGGGAGCCACGTGGTAGAGGCCCTGGTGAGGAGGGGACACGAGGTCACCTGCCTCGTGAGGAGGACGAGCGACCTCAGGTGGATAAGGCACCTGAGGGTCGCCTATCGTTACGGGGACCTGAGGGACCCCGAGACGCTCGTGGATGCGGTGATGGGGGCAGACGCTGTGCTGCATCTGGCGGGGGTCGTGAGGGCATCCCGCCCCGAAGGGTACTTCAGGGTCAACCTTCAAGGCACCGAGAACGTCCTCAAGGCCTGCGAGAGGGGGAAGGTGAGGTACTTCCTCCTTATGAGCAGCCTTTCGGCAGCAGGTCCGGCAGGCGGGCCGGAGCCCCTTAGGGAGGGGGAAGAAAGGGGTCCCATATCCTCGTACGGGATGAGCAAGGTGAAGGCGGAGCGAGCTGCCCTGGCCCGTTCGGGGACCTTCAAGGTCTGCGTGTTCAGGCCTCCTGCCGTGTACGGTCCGAGGGACACCGAAACATTAAGCTTCTTCAGGTGGGCCAAGAGGGGAATTTTGCCCATACCTGCAAAAAGGCCGGGCCTTTTAAGCTTGATATATGTGGAGGACCTGGCCCAGGCCTGCGTTATGGCATCCGAAGCTCAGGCCGAGGGAACCTACTTCGTCTGCCATCCCGAGCTCACATCTTGGGAGGAGGTGGGGAGGATTGTGGCGGGAAAGTTCGGGAAGAAGCCTATTCCGATATACTTACCTTTCCCTTTAGTTTACACGATCTCACTCTTTGCGGAATCCGTAGGGCGCATGACGAAAAAGCCTCCCCTCCTGAGCAGGGAGAAGGTCAGGGAGATGGCCAGACCATACTGGATATGTGACCCTTCCAAGGCCGAAAGGCACTTCGGTTTCAGGGCGAAGGTCGGTTTGAAGGAAGGCCTGGAGGAAACCGTAGGGTGGTACATAAGGGAGGGATGGCTTTGAAGGACTGGAGGGCCTGGGCTGAACTTCTTAGACCTATGGACGTAGCTTTCCTGGCCTACCTCTCCGGCCTCGGGGCCTTCCTCGTGTTCTTCCATAAGGGCGTGCCGCGCTGGCCCTGGCTCGTGGGGCTCCACATATTGGTCATGTCTTTGGTCCTGCTCTTCATATCCTGGGCCGAGGGCGAGGGAGTGCGGGGACTTTACGGCTCGTCGAAGCTCTCCCACATGGTAGCCTACAGGCTCATCCACTTCTTCCGCACCACGTATCCCGGATGGCTGTACGCACTGCTCTACAAAGAAAGTGGGCTTCTTATACACGTCATCTGGCCTGGGACCTTCGATTGGGTGTTCATAAGGATGGACCAGATGCTCTTTCTGGGCTTCCATCCGAGCGTCCTACTCGGCCAGCTCGGCGACAGATGGTTCTGGCTCACGGAATACATGAGCTTCTGTTATGCGATGTACTACGTGCTACTTCTCATCGTGGGTCTTACGCTCTACATAAGAAGAAAGTACTCCGAACTTGAAAGGATGCTCCTTCAGGTTGGGCTGGCCTTCTACATATGCTTCGCCCTCTTCATCCTCTTCCCCGCCGAAGGCCCAAGGTTCACCCTGGCCCACCTCGGGGCCAACAGACTGCACGGGGGCGTCTTCTTCAGCATCGCACAGGCCATAGTGAACAACGAAGGTTACCCAGGATGTGCCTTTCCAAGTTCCCATGTAGCGGTGGCCTTCGTAGTCCTCATGGCGGTGAGGCGGTACGAACCTGTCATGTACAGGATAATGCTGCCTTTGGTGGTAAGTCTCTTCATCTCGACGGTATATGGGGGATACCATTACGTCGTGGACGTGTTGGCCGGGATCGGGGCAGGATGGCTCGGAATATACTTCGGGGAGAGGATAGAAAGGTGGTGGGTCAGACGATCCTTGGAGGAGGAGATGTATGCGATATAAGCTTTGGGCTGCAGCCCTCCTCCTTTGGACATCTCCTTCGTCCGCCACGAATTCGGTGGACGAAGCTCTTTACAGCGTCTTCCACGATCTTTATAGGGCCTCCTGGCTGGAGAGGGCCATGGGGGAGGTGACACGCTTGGGAGACGTGAGGTTTCAGCTGGCCCTCTGCGCGGGCATGGCAGCCTACGGGAGGGACTACGACAGAGATAGCGCAAGGTTGCATCTGGCGGCCCTTACAGGTTCCGGGGCTGTTGTGTATATGTTGAAGAGGCTTGTGGGCAGGCCGAGGCCGGAACGTCCGAAGAGCAAGGATTCCTTCCCCTCCGGACATTCCGCAGCGGTCTGGGCCTGCGCTTCCATATTCGCTCATCGCTATCCCAAATATAGGTGGGCCTACTGTGCTACCGCTTCCTTGGTGTCCTTCTCCCGGGTCTACCTGGGGAAACATTACCCTTCGGATGTTTTATTCGGGGCAGCGATAGGTTGCGGGGTTGCAGAGCTGGTATGGCACTACAGGGATAGGATAAGGCAGCTTCGCTTACGATAGGTGGCCAAGTACGATCTCTTCCGATCTGGTCATTAGCCGCCCTGGCAGCTTTCTGGGCTGTCGGGGCTTCTTTATACCGCGTTGGCGATGTCCACTGGCAGGGGGAGCCCCTTGTCAAATCGCCCTGAAATGGATATATTCTTCGCTGAGGACATAGAGGAGGAGGATGAGATGAAAGAGTTGGCTTTCGCCCTCGGCCTCGTCGCAGGGGCTTTTAATTTTGCCGAGGGCATAGGGAAGGACGAAGCTATAAAGGCCGCATTGGGATACCTGAAGATGGATGAGGATGACCTCGACCTTCTCCCCGAAGCCGCAGAGGACCCCTTCAGGCTTAGGATCGTGGACCACCTCCTAGCCCACCCACTTAGATCCGCAAGATATGCCGAGGGCCTCGCCCTCTCCCTCGCCGAGGAATCCTCCCTCAGGGGAAAGCTGGAGCTTATGGCCTCCCAGCTTGACCTGACGCCGAGGGCTCACGCAGATTTGGACACCGTAACATCGAGGGATATAAAGGCCATTGTGGCCGAACTTAAAGTTAAAATTTCCGAGGCGAGGAAGCTCTTCGGCGAGGCGCTGTCCGGCATAAGCGACGGGGAGATGGAGTTCCTGAGGAAGGAGAGTTCCCTCATCCTGAAGGAGGATGTGAGGGACAAGGATAAGGGGCTCTTCGAGCTGGAGGAGGAGGGCCGGAGGGCATCGAAATTGGCGGAGGACGTCTTCTCCATCCTGGAGAGGGTGAGGAGGGAGAAGATGTTGGAGGCGGGGCTTTTGGTCCTGGAGGAGATAGAGAGGGTCGCAGGTGAGCTCGGGAAGGTGGACCTTCGGGGCGGAGGGGTCGAACTGAGCCCTGAGGTGGCCTCCGGAGAAGTTCTGTACTACGAGAGGACCCCATTGGGGGACGTGATAGTCGGAGGGCCGGGGAGCAACGTGTACAGGGGGAAGTTCGCCGTAATAATGGACCTCGGAGGCGACGACCAGTACTTAGGGAACGCCGGCGGGACGCTCAGGGGGGAGCTTCCGGTCTCGGTGTGCGTGGATCTGGGAGGGGACGACCTTTACTTGGGCCACGAGGAGGGGACCGTAGGCTCAGGGTTCTTAGGGGTCGGGGTCCTCATGGACCTCGGCGGGGACGACGTGTACCGTGCGGGCTTCAGGAATTTAGGTTCCGGGTGGATAGGGGTGGGGTTCCTCGTGGACGAGGAAGGGGACGATAGGTACCTCGGGGACACTTTCGTGCAGGGTGCGGGGTTCATGGGGGTCGGGTTCCTGGGGGACTACGGCGGGAACGACCTTTACCTGGCCTCGGCCTACTCCCAGGGTTTCGGGTTCGTGGGGGGGTTCGGATGTATAGAGGACGGGGAGGGGAACGACTTCTACCTTGCCAGCTCCAAATACCTCGACCTATTCCGTTCGGACCTTCCGAGGTACATCTCCATGTGCCAGGGCGTGGGCCTCGGGTACAGGCCCCACCGCTCGGGGGGGATAGGGCTCATCTCCGAGCTTTCGGGGAACGATACATACATAGCCGACGTCTTCGGCCAGGGGGCGAGCTATTGGTATTCCTTGGGCTGTATAGTTGACAGATGCGGAAGCGACACCTACAAGGCCTACGACTACGGCCAGGGCGCGGGGGTCCACATATCGGTCGGCACGCTCGTGGACCTTTCGGGGGACGACTACTATGTGAGCAAAGGGGTTTCCCAGGGCGAGGGGCACGACCTCGGGGCGGGGTACTTGTTGGACGAAAGCGGCGACGACATGTACGCTGCCTCTGACCTCTCGCAGGGAGCGGCAAGCCATCACGGCTTAGGGGTGCTCCTGGACGGTGGAGGGGACGACGGGTACCTCTCCAAGGACAGGGAGACCACGAAGGGCCACGGGAGGTTCAGCTACGGGTTCGGCTCGGTGGGGATCTTCCTGGACCTCGGAGGGGAGGATTTCTACTCCCCCAAGGGGAAGGACCGCTCCTTCTGGACCGGGACCACCTACGGGGTTGGGATAGACTTCCCGTATCCTTCGAGGAGGCCTCCGAGGAAGCCCGAAAGGGTCGAGGTGGAGGAGCGGGAGTACACCTTGGAGGAGCTGTTCACGATGGCCAAGTGCGGTTATCCCAAGTTCTCGAAGCTCGCCGAATACGGAAGGAGGAAGCTCATCTCGAACCCCGAGGAGTCCGTCCCGTACCTCGTATCCGTCATGGGGACCGAGCAGGCCAGGGCCAGACACTGCATAAAGGACATCCTCAAGGAGATAGGGACCCCCGCCGTGAAGCCCCTCATAAGGGCCCTGAGGAGCAAGGACCCGCTCGTGGTGACACTGGCCGCCCGTACCCTGGGGGAGATAGGGGACATGAGGGCCGAAAGGCCCCTCCTCGAGCTCCTGCGCTCGCACGAGTGGAGGGTGGTCTCCTCGGCGGCCACGGCCCTCGGGAAGCTCGGAAGCACGAAGGCCGTGGACGACCTTATAGCCCTGCTCGGGCACGAAAGCAGGTTCGTGCGCAAGAGCGCGGCTGTGGCCTTAGGTCGGATAGGGGACCCGAAGGCCATCCCGGCCCTCGTAAAGGCCCTTTCGGACTCCTCGTACGCAGTGAGGTACCCAGCCAAGGACGCTTTGGTCAAGTTCGGCGGAAAGGCCGTGCCGAAGCTCCTGGAGACTTTGAGAAGTCCCCCACCGTCCCTCTACCTTGCGGTCCAGGCCCTCGGCGAGATAGGGGACGGGAGGGCCGTAGGGCCGCTCGTGGGACTTTCAGAGGCGGAATCCTGGGAGGACCCCAAGCTCAGGGCGTTCGTGGCCGAAGCTCTGGCCAGGTTCCCCAGAAGCAGGGATGCGAGGGAGATGCTCAAGGAGCTTTCGGACGACGAGGACTGGTTCGTGAGGCAGAGGGCGAGGCTTGGTCTTAGGAAGCTTGAGCTCGAGGGAATCTGAAGTGGACCCGAGGTGAACAGATACGTATACCGCCTCTTCGCCGCCCACTTCTTCCTCTCCCTCTCCTTCTACATCTGGAGGGGGGTGCTCAACAACTTCCTCGTGGAGGACTTGGGGGCCACGGGATTCGACAGGGGCCTTATGGAGTCCGTGAGGGAGGTCCCTGGCCTGCTCTCGGTCCTCCTCATGGCCGTGCTCGGAGCTATGGCCGAGCCCCTCTTGGGGTTCCTCTGCATGATGCTGCTGGCGGGGGGAACCTTCATGTTCTCCCTCTCGCAGGATGTGACCTCCACCCTGCTCCCCCTCTTCGTGGCCAGCATGGGCATACACCTCTGGATACCCGTGCGGGGGAGCCTCCTGCTTTCCCTGACCCATCGGAGGTCCGCAGGAGCCGTGCTCGGGGATGCGAGCGCTGTGGCCGGGATCGCCGCGCTTGCGGGCTCGGCCTTGGTGTACCTGTCGGTGGGACGTGCGGGGTACAGGGGGGTCCTCTGGGAATCCGTGGGGGCGGCCCTGCTCGGGGCATTGGTAATGCTGGGCCTTATGGGGGTCCCGACCGTGAGGCGCAGGGAGCGTTTCGTAGTGAGGAGGAGGTACTCGCTCTTCTACCTCCTCACGATGCTGGACGGGAGCAGGAGGCAGATATTCATAACCTTCGCCCTCTTCGCATTGGTGAAAGTCCACGGCGCCACGGCTAAGGAGATAGCCGTGCTCATAGCCGTAAGCCAGGCCATAAACATCTTCGCCCAACCCCTCATAGGCCGCTCCACCGACCGGTTCGGGGAGAGGGCCATGCTCCTTTTAGGCACGGCCGTGCCCATATTCGTCTTTACGGGCTACGCATTCGTCCATTCGAAGCCCGTGCTCTTCGCCCTCTACTGCCTGGACAGCGCGTGCCTGGGGACAAATATAGCCCGCACCACATACCTCGGCAAGATAGCCCCGAGGGAGCACGTGCTCCCATCGCTCTCCTTGGGACTTACGGCCAACCACATCATGGCCGTCCCCCTACCCCTGGTGGGGGGATACCTCTGGGGAAGGTTCGGATACTCGGTCACTTTCCTGGCGGGAGCGTTCTTATCCACCGTCGCCCTCGTGGCTGCAACTTTCGTCCCCACGAAGGGGGAGCTCGAAGCTAAGGAGGCATAGATGCTCGTTCTGGACGCATACTGTAGGTTCGGCCCGTGATCCAAAAGGAGCCCCGGGCAACCCTACGATGCGGGGTACGTCAGGAGGGAGCACGATTCATCCTGAGCTGGGAGGAGGTCGAATCCGACGAAGCTACGGCCCGAGCTTCCGGTGATACTCTGCGAGGTCCCCTACATCGCAGGGAGGACCCTGCTCCCCCTCGTGGAGGAGAACCCCAACCTCCACATATGCTTCGCCCCGAGGTTCATATTTACCGGGTTCTTGGAGGACTTCTGCTGCCGCCGCAGCCCTCATGAGCCGCACGGGCAAGCTCTACATAGGTGCAGCCTATGCCGGCCACCTCCTCTGCTTCGACCCCGACGAGGAGGCCCTCGAGGACCTGGGACCCATAAACTCAGGGGCGGTGGTCTTCCCCCTCGATCCGAGCGCACTTTCCTTGGAGGTGGTCGTAATGGCCGAAGGCGCCTTCGCAGTGCCAGGCCCTATCCTCGGTAGGCACATATACTTCGCCACCGGACATCGCCTCAGGCTGCGGAGGTGTTCTGAGGACGGTCTTGACAATACGACAGTTTTGATGTACATTAAAATCGTCGTACGATAAAAATGTCGTATAACTGGAGGTCCACATGAAGGCCAATCCGGGCGGTCAGATTCCTCCCTCCGAGGTCGTCGGACGGGACAAGTTGATAGGTGAACTCTGGCGCATATTGGAGAGGCAGAGCGTCGTCATCTGCTCGGAGCGGAGGATGGGGAAGACCTGCGTCATCAAGAAGATGGTGGCGGAAGCTCCGGAGGATAAGCTCGCCATCTACAGGGACCTGGA
>QNCW01000125.1 GCA_003645885.1 Candidatus Latescibacterota bacterium
ACCCCGGAGAGCATAAGGGCCAAATACATAAAGGCGGTGGAGGAAGGAGCACCCGAGATGTACACGGAGCTTTGTAGGGGTGTTCCGAGGGAGAACGTGTCGGCGTTCGTCGAGGTTGCGAGGGAGTACGAGTAGGGGCATCCCTCGTGGATGCCCAGAACCTGAGGAGGTGATAGTATGCCGAGAGGGGACGGAACCGGCCCTCCCTGGGGGAGCGGGCCTGGGACGGGAAGGGGTATGGGAAGGGGCAGAAGAGGTGGAGGGGGCAGGGGAAGGCAGGGAGGATACGGCGCGGGACCTGGCGGCGTCTGTGTGTGCCCTAACTGTGGGGCCACGGTGCCGCACCAGGTGGGTGTCCCATGCTACACTCTGACCTGCCCCAAGTGCGGGGCTAGGATGACGAGAGGGTAGGATGGACCCTGGGGAAAGGGTCGCGCTCGCATCGGTGGGGGTGAACGCAGGGCTTTCGCTGACCAAGCTCGGGCTGTCCTTCATGTCCGGCAGCCTGGCCCTGGCGGCGGACGCCCTGCACTCCTTCACCGAAGTGGTGAGCTCCTTAGGCCTTGTAGTCAAGGGACGGGGGGCCCCCAAAGTTGGTGATGTTGGTCTCGGAGTGGCTTGCGCACGATGGGGTATTGGCGCCTTGGAGATATAGATGACTAAGAGGGAGGAACTCGAAGAGGCCAGGAAGCTTTTAGGCCTCGGGAGGAGGGCGAGCATAGTTCAGATCAAGGAGGCCTTCAGGAGGCTCGCAAAGCAGGTCCATCCGGACGGAGGTGGGGACGAGGAGATGATAAAGCGGCTCAACAGAGCTTACAAAGTTCTGTTGGATTACTGCGAGTCCTATCCCATACCCTTAGAAGCGAGTGGGGACGAATTCGAGGACTATGCGGAGAGGTTCTTCGGGAACTGGTTCAGGGGAGGGAGATGATGGTGGTATCGGTCGCAAGCGGGAAGGGCGGTACGGGAAAGACCACGGTGGCGGTGAGCCTGGCCCTCTCGGCGGAAAGTTCGCAGTACCTGGACTGCGACGTCGAGGAGCCCGACGGGCAGATATTCCTCAAGCCCAAGATAGTCGAGAGGTTCCCCGTGGGCGTGCCCGTCCCGAGGATAGACGAGTCCAAGTGCACGTTCTGCGGTAAGTGTGCGGAGTCCTGCGCGTTCAATGCGATAGTTGTGGCGAAGCCCGCCAGGAAGACCTTGGTCTTCCCGGAGCTATGCCACGGATGCGGGGTGTGTTCGTACGTGTGCCCCGTGGACTGCATAGAAGAGGTTCCGAGGGAGATAGGGGTAGTGGAGAAGGGGTGGGCGGGGGACCTGGCCTTCGTCCAGGGAATCCTGAACGTAGGCGAACCCATGCCCACGCCCCTCGTCAGGGAGGTGAAGGGGCAGGTAGACCCGGAGAGGCTCGCGGTGGTGGACGCTTCCCCGGGGACGTCCTGCCCCGTGGTGGAGGCGGTGAGGGGGACGGATTTCTGCGTCTTGGTCACCGAGCCCACTCCGTTCGGCCTGAACGACCTGAAGCTCGCCGTCGAGATGGCAGAGGAGCTCGGGGTGCCCGTGGGGGTGGTGATAAATAGGGCCGACCTGGGGGATGGGAGGGTGGAGGAGTTCTGCGAGGCGAAGGGCATACCCGTGCTCATGCGCATACCCTTCAGGAGGGAGATAGCCGAGGCGTACTCCGAGGGCCTTCCACTTGTGGAGGCGTTTCCGGAGTACAGGGAAAGGTTCTTGGAGCTGATAGAGAAGATAGGGGAGGTAGGATGAGGGAACTCGTGGTCGTAAGTGGGAAGGGAGGGACGGGGAAGACAACCTTCGTGGCCTCCTTCGCCGCCCTTGCAGATAACAAGATTATGGCGGACTGCGATGTGGACGCTGCGGACCTTCATCTCCTTCTGCATCCCGAGGTCCTTAGGGAAGAGGCGTTTTCGGGGAGGAAGGTGGCGAAGATAGTACCCGAAAGGTGTACGGGCTGCGGACTGTGCGCGGAGGCATGCAGGTTCCAGGCCGTAGAGGAGACGTCCGAGGGGTTCCGGGTGGACCACGTGGCGTGCGAGGGTTGCGGACTGTGCAAGTTCGTGTGCCCGGAGGGGGCGATAGAGCTTGAGGAGACCGAGGCCGGCAGGTGGTTCGTGTCCGACACCCCGTACGGACCTATGGTCCATGCCAAGCTTGGGGTGGCGCAGGAGAATTCGGGAAAGCTCGTCACCATGGTCAGGCAGCAGGCGAGGCTCTTAGCCGAGGAGAAGGGCTTCGACCTCATCATCACCGACGGTCCTCCGGGCATAGGCTGTCCCATGATATCCGCAATATCCGGAGCCGATATGGCGTTGGTCGTCACCGAGCCCACGCTTTCGGGAGCTTACGATATGGAGAGGGCCTTGGATGTGGCGGGGCATTTCGGGGTGAGGGCCATGGTGGTCATAAACAAGGCCGACATAAACCCCCAGAACGCTGAGTCCATACAAAGGACCTGCTCGGGAAAGGGGATAGAGGTCGTAGGGGAGGTCCCGTTCGACCCGGAGGTCGTGGAGGCTTTGGTGGGTGGAGATATAGCGAGGAAGGGTCCTGCATCGAAGGAGATAGAGAGGATATGGGAAAGGGTGAGGGAAACGCTGGGAAGCTGAGGGGGGAGATACTGGAGAGGCTCAAGGAAGTCCAGGACCCCGAGCTCAAGATGGACGTCGTGAGCCTGGGGCTGATAAGGGAGGTGTCGGTGGACGAGGAGGGGAAGGTGAGCATAGTCTTCAGGCCGACATCCCCCCTCTGTCCGTTAGCTTTCAAGATAGCCCTGGACATAAGGGACGCTGCTAAGGAAGTAGAAGGGGTGGGGGAGGTGGAGGTCGAGGCGGTGGACTTCCTCTGGGCCAATCAGTTGAGGGAGTTCCTCAGAGGAGAAGGTTGAGGTCTTCCGCCCGGGTGGCAGTCCCGGCGCAAGGGTCCTAGACCTTAGCTCCTGTGTAGCGATGGAGCGGGGTATGGGACCTTTTTTATTTTTTATGTAGAGCTCGAAGCTTCTTGACAAACGGAGGCAGAATGATTTATTTCAAGTGGACGAAGGACCGATCGAGGTGAGGTATGGCGAGGACTACGGAGGGTAGGAGGAACGATACTGCCGCCAACCTCGGCTTCGAGGCCAAGCTCTGGCAGGCGGCCGATGCTCTGCGCGGTAGCATGGATGCTGCCGAGTATAAACACGTGGTGCTGGGACTGATCTTCCTCAAGTACATCTCCGATGCGTTCGAGGAGTACCACTCGCAGCTCGAGCGGGAACCCTACGCCGACCCGGAGGACCCGGACGAGTACCGTGCGGTGAACATCTTCTGGGTGCCGCCGGAGGCCCGCTGGTCATACCTCAAGGCCAATGCCAGACAACCCACCATCGGCAAGCTGGTGGACGATGCCATGATCGCCATAGAGCGGGACAACCCCTCGCTCAAAGGCGTGTTGCCCAAGGATTACGCCCGTCCCGCTCTGGACAAGCGGCGGCTGGGCCAGCTCATAGATCTCATCACTAACATAGACTTAGGCGACGAGGAGAACCGCTCCAAGGACATCCTGGGCCGGGTGTACGAGTACTTCCTCTCTCAGTTCGCCAGCGCAGAAGGCAAGAAGGGCGGCGAGTTCTATACCCCACGCTGTGTGGTGCGGGTGTTAGTGGAGATGCTGGCGCCCTACCGGGGCCGGGTGTACGATCCCTGCTGCGGCTCCGGTGGCATGTTCGTGCAATCTGAACGGTTCATCGAGGCCCACGGCGGCAGGATCGGCGACATCAGCATCTACGGGCAGGAGTCCAACTACACCACATGGCAGCTCTGCAAGATGAACCTCGCCATAAGGGGGATAGACGGCCAGATTGCCCACGGCGACACCTTCCATAACGACCGCTTCCCGGACCTGCGGGCGGACTACATCCTAGCAAATCCTCCCTTCAACATGAAGGACTGGGGCGGTGAGCTGCTGAGGGACGACCGACGCTGGAAGTTCGGCACACCGCCCGTGGGCAACGCCAACTTCGCCTGGGTGCAGCACATGATCTACCACCTCGCCCCCACGGGCTTCGCAGGGTTCGTGCTCGCCAACGGCTCCATGTCCTCCAACCAGGCTGGCGAGGGCGAGATCCGCAGGAACATCGTAGAAGCGGACCTGGTGGACTGCATGGTGGCCCTGCCTGATAAGCTGTTTTACACGGTGCAGATCCCGGCCTGCCTCTGGTTCATCGCCCGGGATAAAAAGAGGGGCCGGGGGATGGAGGGCAAGCCCTTGCGCGACCGCTCTGGCGAGGTGCTGTTCATAGACGCCCGGCAGATGGGCGTGATGGTGGACCGCACCCACCGGGAACTGACCGAGGAAGAGATCCGCAAGATCGCCGACACCTACCACAACTGGCGCGGAGATGGACCCGGCGAATACCAGGATGTGCCCGGTTTCTGTAAGGCGGCCACGCTGGAGGAGATCCGCAGGCACGGCTATGTGTTGACACCAGGTCGCTACGTGGGCGTGCCGCCCAGCGAGGAGGACGACGAGCCCTTCGAGGAGAAGATGGCCCGGCTGGTGGCCGAGTTGCGGGAGCAGATGGCGGAAGCGGAAAAACTGGACAAAGCGATATGGAGGAATCTCGAGGAGTTAGGATATGGCCGGTTTCGGGAATTGTAGGGACCGAGGTATGGATCTTGAGAAACTGCTAAAGAGAAAGCGAAAAGAAATCTTGCGTCTATGCACCAAATACGGTGCCCGCAACGTTCGCATTTTCGGTTCGGTGGCACGCGGTGAGGCGGACGAGGGGAGTGACGTAGACTTTCTGGTGGAGATGGAGCCAGGAAGGTCGCTTTTGGACCTGGGAGGTCTTCAGTACGAGCTGGAAGCCCTCTTGGGGTGTCGTGTAGATGTGGTGACTGTACGAGGGCTCAAGCCGCGCATTCGGGAGCGTATATTACGGGAGGCTGTATCCGTATGAGAGATACCAAGGAACGCTTGCAGGACATGCTTGAGGCCATCGCCGCCATCGAGCGCTATAGTAACCGTGACAGGTCCACCTTCGAGCAAGATGAGCTTCTGCAAGTGTGGTTCCTGTATCACCTTCAGATCATCGGGGAGGCGGCTCGGGCCCTTCCCAAGGAGGTACGGGCCCTTGCGCCGGATATTCCATGGCCTAAGATCATCGGTATGCGCAATGTGCTTGTGCACGGCTATTTTGCGGTCGACAAGGACATCGTATGGGAGGCAGTAACGCGGGATATACCCACTCTGAAATTTGCCCTGGAGGGGCTTCTCAAGAAACTTGAGCAGCTGGGTTACGGCGGGTGAGCTGACCTTATTAAGCGTTTCGGCGTTATCGTTTAATAAAGGATTGCTTATGTAACGATCGTTGAATAAGGGAACTCATATGCAGCGAGGGATGACTGGATGAGAGGAGTAGGATATGGCTAAAAAGAGCGTCAAAGGAAAAGTGCAGCAAGCTGCTGCACCATTGCCCGCCGGCTATGTGGAGCTCCTGGAGGATCTGAAAAGGCGCATTCGGGAGGCACGGGTAAGAGCCGCCCTCTCGGTCAATCGGGAGCTCGTATTGCTATACTGGTACATCGGTCGGGAGATCCTCAAGCGGCAGAAGCAGGAAGGCTGGGGAGCAAAGGTCATTGATCGCCTGGCCCGGGACCTGCGCCGCGAGTTCCCTGATATGAAGGGGCTATCGCGGGCGAACCTCTTCTACATGCGCGCCTTTGCCGAAGCCTATCCCGACGAGCAATTTGTCCAGCAACTTGCTGGACAATTGCCTTGGTGGCATAACGTTGTCATCTTCACTAAGATCAAAGATCCTGCTCTCCGTGAGTGGTACATCCGCGCTTGCATCGAACACGGCTGGAGTCGGGCTGTTCTGATCGCTCAGATCGAGACCCGTCTACATGAGCGACAGGGTAAAGCCGTCACCAACTTCGAGCGTACCCTACCCGCTTCCACTTCGGAACTTGCCAGGGATATTCTGAAGGACCCTTACAACTTCGACTTCCTGGGGCTTCACGACAAGGCGGTGGAGCGCGATCTGGAAAGGGCTCTCCTTCAGCATCTTAGGGATTTCATGTTGGAGCTGGGCACCGGCTTTGCTTTTGTGGGAAGCCAGTATCATCTGGAAGTGGGAGGGGAGGACTTCTATATCGACCTGCTGTTCTATCACCTCAAACTCCGTTGTTTCGTCGTCATTGACCTGAAGATGCGGGAGTTCAGGCCAGAGGATGCCGGCAAGATGAACTTTTACCTTTCGGCTGTGGACGATCTTTTGCGTCATCCCGAAGACCGTCCGAGCATCGGGCTCATCCTATGCAAGACGAAAAACCGCCTGGTGGTGGAATATTCGCTGCGAGATATGAACAAGCCCATCGGTACAGCCTCCTATCAGCTAACCCGCACCCTGCCTGCGGACCTCCAGGAAAGCCTGCCGAGTGTGGAGGAGCTGGAAGCGGAATTGGGTAAGGTGGAAGATGAAAACAAGGTTGGTTCAAAGAAGAACTCGGAGGCGTTTGGGTATGGGGAGTGAGTGGATTACGACCACTATCGGAGAGTTTTGCCCATTGTCCTATGGTAAAGCCCTTCCTGAACGTGCCCGCAACAGTGCTGGTAGGGTACCCGTTTATGGCTCAAATGGTATCGTCGGCTATCATGACAAGGCATTGACGGACGGTCCCACTATCATCATCGGCCGAAAGGGTACAGTGGGAGCTGTGCACTTCAGTCCCAAGCCATGCTGGCCGATTGACACCACATTCTTCGTGACCAGCAAAGACACTCAGAAACTTAGGTTTAAGTATTATTTGCTCAAATCACTTGGCCTGGACCGAATGAATGCAGATAGTGCTGTTCCGGGCCTTAATCGGGATGCGGCGCACGCCTGTAAGGTTCGGGTGCCCCCTTTCCCCGAACAACGCGCCATCGCCCATATCCTGGGCACGCTGGACGACAAGATCGAGCTGAACCGGCGGATGAACGAGACGCTGGAGGCCATGGCGCGGGCGCTGTTCAAGTCCTGGTTCGTGGACTTCGACCCAGTGATCGACAACGCGCTGGCAGCAGGCAACCCCATCCCCGAGGCATTGGCGGAAAAAGCCAAACGCCGCTTAGCCCTGGGCGACAAACGCAAACCCCTGCCGGAGCACATTCGCTGCCTTTTCCCCGACCGCTTCGTGGACTCGGAACTGGG